>JAJAZI010000178.1 GCA_026785785.1 Microbacteriaceae bacterium | reverse complement strand
GAGCCAGCCCGTTCGACGAGTTCGACAAGCGGGCGCAGCATCTGCGGCGGGAGGTTGTCGACGACGTACCAGCCGAGGTCTTCGAGCGCGTTGCCGACCGTCGACCTGCCCGCCCCCGACATGCCGGTGATGATGAGTACTTCCTGTTGGACGGGAGGGTCGGTCATCGTGTTCGTTGCCGCTTCTGCTCGATTCGAAGGTGCCGTGCTGGGTCAAGCCTACCGATGCACGCGCGGGCGCCTCAGGCGCGCAGCGTGCGGTGGATGACCTCGGCGAGAGCAGGGCCGATTCCCTTGACCTCGGTGATCGCCGCAGCATCCGCCGCCCTGAGCTGTGTGACCGACCCGAAGTGGCGCAGCAGTTCGCGGATGCGGGAGGGCCCGAGCCCAGGGATGCCGTCGAGCACCGAGGAGATGTCCTTGCTCCGCCGCTGGCGCTGGTAGCTGATCGCGAAGCGGTGCGCCTCGTCGCGGATGCGCTGGAACAGGAACAGGGCGTCGCTGTTGCGCGGCAGGATCACGGGGTAGTCGGAGTCGGGCAGCCAGATCTCCTCGAGCCGCTTGGCGATGCCGCAGAGTTGGATCCCGGTCACCCCCGCATCAGCCATGGCCCTGGCGGCGGCCGCGACCTGCGGCTGGCCGCCGTCGACGATGAGCAGGTTCGGCCGGTAGGCGAACTTCTTGACCGCCTGGTCGTCGTCGCCCGCGCGGGTGGTCTCCCGGTCGACGTTCGCGAGCCGGCGGGACAGGGTCTGGTAGATCGACTGGGTGTCGTCGGTGGACTCGGGGATGCTGAACCGGCGGTACTGGTCCTTCTTCGCCAGCCCGTCCTCGAAGACGACCATCGAGGCGACGATGTTGGTGCCGCTCAGGTGGGAGACGTCGAAGCACTCCATCCGCAGGGGGGCCTCCGGCATGCCGAGCGCCTCCCGGATATCGGCGAGGGCCTGGGACCTCGCGACGAAGTCGCCGCTGCGCTTGGACTTGTAGAGCACAAGCGCGTTGTGGGCGTTTGTGGCGACGGTGAGGGCGAGAGCGGCCTTGTCGCCGCGCTGCGCGCTGCGCAGGGTCACCCGTCCGGTCTCGCCGCGGTCGGCGCGCATGCGGGTGAGCAGCAGTTCGAGTGCCGCTGAGTCCTCGGGGAGCTCGGGGATGAGGATCTCCCGCGGCGGCACCGCGTCCTCGTAGGCTTTCTGCAGCATCGTGTCGACGAGTGCGCCGAGGTCGAGGTCGAGCTCCTTGTCGACGACCCAGCCGCGCACCCCGCGGATCCGGCCGCCGCGCACCATGAACTGCTGCACCGCGGCGGCGAGCTCGTCGTGCGCTATGCCGAAGATGTCGACGTCGATGTCGTCGTGCAGCACGATCGTACTCTTCGACAGCGCCGCTTCGAGGGCGCCCAGCTGGTCGCGGATGCGGGCGGCCGATTCGTAGTCCTGCTCCGTCGCCGCGCGCTTCATCCGGGCGGTGAGGTCCGCGAGGTAGCGGGAGTCGTTGCCGCCCATGAACGAGGCGAAGTCGAGGGCGACCGACTTGTGCTCCTCTTTCGTGACCCGGCCGACGCAGGGAGCGACGCACTTGCCGATGTCGCCGAGAAGGCACGGCCGACCGGTCTGCTCGGCCCGCTTGTAGGTCGACTCGGTGCAGCTGCGCATCGGGAACGCCTTGAGCATCTGGTCGACCGTCTCGCGGATGGCCCAGACCTTGGTGTACGGGCCGAAGTACCGTGCACCGGGGATCTTGCGGTTGCGGGTGATGAACACCCGCGGAACGGGGTCGCCGAGCGTGATCGCGAGGTAGGGATAGGTCTTGTCGTCCCGGAACTTCACGTTGAACGGCGGGTCGAACTCCTTGATCCAGGTGTACTCGAGCTGCAGCGCCTCGAACTCGGAGCCGACGACGGTCCATTCGACGGCGTCGGCGGCGAGCACCATGCGCCTGGTTCGCTCGTGCAGGGTGCGGAGTGGAGCGAAGTAGTTGCTCAGCCGCGCCCGGAGGCTGTTCGCCTTGCCGACGTAGAGCACGCGGCCGGACGCGTCGCTGAACCGGTAGACGCCCGGCCGGGTGGGGATGTCGCCGGGTTTCGGCCGGTACGGGACGGTGTCGGCCATCGGCTACCCGACGGCGACTGCGGCGGCGATCTTCGCGCGTTGGGCCTTCGTCGCCGGTGCGCCCTTCGCGCCCTTCGCGGCCTTCGCTGCCGTCTTCGCGAGCGCTGCGCGTGCAGCATCCGCCGCGAGGACCTCGCCGAGGAACACGCCTGTGTGGCTCTTCGTGTTCGTCGCGAGTTGCTCGGGGGTGCCGACGCCGATGACCGCACCGCCGCCGGAGCCGCCCTCCGGGCCGAGGTCGATGAGCCAGTCCGCCGACTTGATCACGTCGAGGTTGTGCTCGATGACGATCACGGTGTTGCCCTTCTCGACGAGCCCGCCGAGCACGATCAAAAGCTTGCGCACGTCTTCGAAGTGCAGCCCCGTCGTCGGCTCGTCGAGCACGTAGACGCTGCGCCCGTTGGAGCGCTTCTGCAGCTCGGTCGCGAGCTTGACCCTTTGTGCCTCGCCACCCGACAGCGTGGTGGCGCTCTGGCCGAGCCGCACATAGCCGAGGCCGACGTCGACGAGGGTCGTGAGGAACCGGCTGATCGAGCCGATGGCCTCGAAGAACTCGGCGGCCTCGCTGATCGGCATGTCGAGCACCTCGGCGATGCTCTTGCCCTTGTAGTGCACCGTGAGGGTGTCGCGGTTGTATCGGGCGCCGTCGCAGACCTCGCAGACGACGTACACGTCGGGCAGGAAGTTCATCTCGATCTTGATCGTGCCGTCACCCGAGCAGTTCTCGCAGCGTCCGCCCTTGACGTTGAAGCTGAAGCGGCCGGGCAGGTAGCCGCGCGCCTTCGCCTCCTGGGTCTCGGAGAACAGGTTGCGGATCTTGTCGAACACGCCAGTGTAGGTGGCGGGGTTGGAGCGTGGGGTGCGGCCGATCGGTGCCTGGTCGACGTGCACGACCTTGTCGAGGTTATCGAGCCCGGTGATCCTCGTGTGCTTGCCGGGGATCTGCCGTGCGCCGTTGAGCTCGTTCGCGAGCACCTTGTAGAGGATGTCGTTGATGAGCGAGGACTTGCCCGATCCGCTCACCCCGGTGACGGCCACGAACAGCCCGAGCGGGAACTCGACGGTGACGTTTCGCAGGTTGTTCGCCCGCGCGCCCTCGACCACGAGCTTGCGCTTCGGGTCGACCGGTCGCCGCTTCGCCGGGGCTTCGATCGAGCGGCGGCCGGAGAGGTAGTCGCCGGTCATCGAGCGTGTGTTCTCGAGCAGGGCCTCGTAGGAGCCGGAGTGCACCACCTCTCCCCCGTGCTCGCCCGCGCCGGGGCCGATGTCGACGATCCAGTCGGCGGTGCGGATGGTGTCCTCGTCGTGCTCGACGACGATGAGGGTGTTGCCGAGGTTCTTGAGCTTCACGAGTGTCTCGATGAGGCGGCGGTTGTCGCGCTGGTGCAGGCCGATGCTCGGCTCGTCGAGCACGTAGAGCACCCCGGTGAGACCCGAGCCGATCTGGGTCGCGAGCCGGATGCGCTGGGCCTCTCCTCCGCTGAGCGACCCCGCGGACCGCGCGAGGTTCAGGTAGTTGAGGCCGACCTCGATGAGGAAGGAGAGCCGCGCACGGATCTCCCGCAGCACGGCGGCGGCGATCTTCGCCTCCCGCTCGGAGAGCTCGAGGAGCTGCATGAACTCGAACGCGTCGACGAGGCTGAGTTCGGCGACGTCGGAGATGTTGTGGTCGTGCACCGTCACGGCGAGAACCTCGGGCCGCAGCCGCTTGCCGTCGCAGACCGGGCAGGGGATCTCGCGCAGGTAGCTCGAGTAGCGCTGCCGCGCGGCATCCGTCTCCGCCTCGAGGAACTTGCGCTCGATGTACGGCATGACGCCCTCGAAGCCGGTGGAGTACTTCATCTCGCGGCCGTAGCGGTTCTTCCACTTCACGGTCACCTCGAAGTTGTTGCCCTTGAGGATGGATTCCTGCACCTCGTCGTCGAGGTCGCGCCACGGGGTCGTGAGCGAGAAGTCGAGGTCGTGGGCGAGCCCCTGCAGCAGCCGCTGGAAGTAGGTGAATAGTCCCTTGCCCGACTGGGTCCAGGGCAGGATGACGCCCTCGGCGAGGCTCAGGGCGGGGTCGCCGAGGAGCAGCTCGGAGTCGACCGACATGCGGGTTCCAAGACCGGAGCACTCGGGGCAGGCGCCGAACGGCGCGTTGAACGAGAAGGTGCGCGGCTCGATCTCGGTGAGCTGAACCGGATGCCCATTCGGGCAGGAGAGCTTCTCGGAGAAGTTGCGCCAGGCCTTCTCGCCCTTCTCGTCGATGAAGTTGATTGAGACGAGTCCGTCGGTGAGGCGCAGCGCGGTCTCGAGCGAGTCGGTGAGACGGCTCAGGATGTCGTCGGCCGCGACGAGCCGGTCGACGACGACGGAGATGTCGTGCTTAATCTGCTTCTTGAGCGTGGGCGGCTCGCTCAGCTGGATCTGCTCGCCGTCGACGATCGCGCGTGAGTATCCGGTGGCGGCGAGTTCGCGGAACAGATCGACGAATTCGCCCTTCTTCTTCGAGATGACCGGGCTGACGACCTGGTAGCGGGTGCCGGTCGGCAGCGTCATCAGCTGGTCGGCGATCTGCTGCACCGTCTGCTTCTCGATCTTCTCGCCGCAGATTGCGCAGTGTGGGATGCCGATCCGCGCCCAGAGCAAGCGCATGTAGTCGTAGATCTCGGTGATCGTGCCGACCGTCGACCGCGGGTTGCGGTTGGTGGACTTCTGGTCGATCGAGACCGCGGGGCTCAGCCCCTCGATGAAGTCGACGTCGGGCCGGTCGACCTGGCCGAGGAACTGGCGGGCGTAGGCGGAGAGCGACTCGACGTAGCGGCGCTGTCCCTCAGCGAAGATCGTATCGAACGCGAGGGACGACTTGCCGGAGCCGGAGAGGCCGGTGAAAACGACGAGGGAGTCGCGCGGGATCTCCAGGTCGACGTTGCGGAGATTGTGGACCCTGGCTCCGCGGACGCTGAGTACGGAACCTGATTCTACGTTCGAAATAGACACTCTCTATATCCTACGGATGCCGCCGACCTCGGCCTGACAGCGGGCCGTGAGCATCCTCCCGGGCGCCCGGCCACCGCAGATCCGCTCACGCGAGGTGCCCGGCCGCCTCCATCTGGCGCAGCTCCTTCTTCAGGTCGGAGACCTCGTCGCGCAGCCGCGCCGCGAGCTCGAACTTCAGCTCCCCCGCAGCCTGCAGCATCTGCTCGTTGAGGTCGCGGATGATGCTCTCGAGGTCGCCGGCACCGGCCGCCGCGAGGCCGCCCCGGCGCAGCCCCGGTGTGGGGGAACGCTTGCGGCCGTCGCGCCCAGCCAGCAGCGCCTGCGTGTCGGCCTGCTCGCGCTGCAGGATCTCGGTGATGTCGGCGATGCGCTTGCGCAGCGGCTGCGGGTCGACGCCGCGTTCGAGGTTGTAGGCGACCTGCTTCTCGCGCCGTCTCGAGGTCTCGTCGATCGCCTTCTTCATCGAGTCGGTGAGCACGTCGGCGTACATGTGCACGGCACCGGAGACGTTGCGCGCCGCGCGGCCGATGGTCTGGATGAGGGAGGTTGCCGAGCGCAGGAAGCCCTCCTTGTCGGCATCCAGGATCGCGACGAGCGACACCTCGGGCAGGTCGAGACCTTCGCGGAGCAGGTTGATGCCCACGAGCACGTCGTAGACGCCGGCCCGCAGTTCGGTGAGCAGCTCGACGCGGCGGAGGGTGTCGACGTCGGAGTGAAGGTAGCGCACGCGCACCCCGGCCTCGCCGAGGAAGTCGGTGAGCTCCTCCGCCATCTTCTTGGTGAGGGTCGTGACGAGCACCCTCTCGTCTTTCGCCGCGCGAATGCGGATCTCCTCGAGCAGATCGTCGATCTGCCCCTTCGTCGGCTTGACGACGATCTCCGGGTCGATGAGTCCCGTCGGCCGGATGATCTGCTCGACGACCGAGTCGGTGATGCCCATCTCGTACTTGCCCGGGGTCGCCGACAGGTAGACCTTCTGCCCGACCCGGTCGAGGAACTCGTTGAACTTGAGCGGGCGGTTGTCCATCGCACTCGGCAGGCGGAATCCGTGCTCCACGAGGGTGCGCTTGCGCGAGGCATCCCCCTCGTACATCGCCCCGATCTGCGGGATCGTGACGTGCGACTCGTCGATGACGACAAGGAGGTCGTCGGGGAAGTAGTCGATCAGGCAGTGCGGGGCCTCGCCGGGCGCGCGCTGATCGATGTGCCGGGAGTAGTTCTCGATGCCGCTGCAGAAGCCGATCTGCTCCATCATCTCGAGGTCGAAGGTCGTGCGCATGCGCAGCCGCTGCGCCTCGAGCAGCTTGCCCTCGCGTTCGAGCTGGCCGAGCCGCTCGGCGAGCTCCTCCTTGATGGTCACGGTCGCGGCGCGCATCGCCTCATCGCCGGCGACGTAGTGCGACCCCGGGAACACCGACACGGCGTCGAGCTTCTTCACGACGTCGCCGGTGAGCGGATGCAGGGAGTAGAGGGCCTCGATCTCGTCGCCGAACATCTCGATGCGGATCGCGAGCTCCTCGTACATCGGGATGATCTCGATCGTGTCGCCGCGCACCCGGAAGTTGCCGCGGGAGAAGTCGACATCGTTGCGCTGATACTGCATCGACACGAACTTGCGGATCAGCACGTCGCGGTTGATCCGCATCCCGACCTGCAGCGCCATCATCGCCTCGAGGTATTCCTCGGAGCTGCCCAGGCCGTAGATGCAGGAGACGGTCGAGACCACGATGACGTCGCGACGGCTCAGCAGCGAGTTCGTGGTGGAGTGCCGCAGCCGCTCCACCTCGGCGTTGACCGAGCTGTCCTTCTCGATGAAGGTGTCGGTCTGAGGAACGTACGCCTCCGGCTGGTAGTAGTCGTAGTAGGAGACGAAATACTCCACGGCGTTGTTCGGCATAAGCTCACGGAACTCGTTGGCGAGCTGCGCGGCGAGGGTCTTGTTGTGGGCGAGCACGAGGGTCGGCCGCTGCACCTTTTCGATGAGCCAGGCCGTCGTCGCGGACTTGCCGGTTCCGGTGGCGCCGAGCAGCACGACATCCGTCTCCCCCGCGTTGATGCGGGCCGTGAGCTCGGCGATCGCCGCCGGCTGGTCGCCGCTCGGCGTGTAGTCGCT
>JAJAZI010000177.1 GCA_026785785.1 Microbacteriaceae bacterium | reverse complement strand
TGTAGACGATGTCGACATCCGGGTCCTCGACGAGCTCGCGATAGCTGCCGTGCGCGGTCGTGATGCCGAAGCGGCCGGCGAAGGCGCGGGCGGATGCGTCGGAGCGCGACCCGACCGCCGTCACGGCGAAGCCATTGCCGAGGAGGTCCTCGGTCTGCTTAGTCGAGATGAAGCCGGGGCCGAGAATCCCCCATCGAAGTGTGCCTGGCACTGGTTTCCCTTCCCGCGGCTTTCGGCCGAACGCCAAGGGAAATCTAGCAGCGGCTAGTCCCGAGCGCCGAGGGACCGCGCAGAACCTAGGCTGCACGTATGACGCGAGTGGCACAGACCAAGAATGGCCATCCTCCGAAGATCTGCCCCGTGTGCGCTCGCCCCTTCGAGTGGAGAAAGAAGTGGGAACGGTCCTGGCCCGACGTCGTGTACTGCTCCGACAGGTGTCGGCGCCTCCGCGAGAGGCCGGGTGAACGCGGGGATTAGTTGGGGAGCCGCCTGTCAGAATCGAACTGACGACCTTCTCATTACGAGTGAGATGCTCTACCAACTGAGCTAAGGCGGCGTGTCAACCGTGAGCGGTGGCACAGCAAGAAAGCTTAGCCGATCATTTTCGACCGCGCGGTCACGAGGATCTCGGCGAGCTGGCCGAAGGTGTCGCGCAGCCGGTCGGCGAGCGGCATCCGTCCGTCGGCATCCGCCCACGACGCCCAGGCGTGCCGCATCGCGCCGAACGCGACGAGGGTGATGAGGCGGGCACGGTCGGTGAGCGCGGCCGGGTCCGTCGCGAGCTGGGGGTCGTCACGCTCGAGGCGGCGGGCGACGACGACCGCGAGCTCGTCCTCGAAATCGCGCATGCTCGCCATCCGCAGGGCGAAGAGCTGCGGATACTCCTTGAGGGCGCGCCGGCGCAGATGCAGCAACTCGAGGTCGTCGCCGGCGGATTCGACGGCCTTCGCGAGCAGGTCGGACAGTCCCGCCAGCACATCTTGGCCGGGACCGGCCTCGACGAACGCGACGAGGGCGCTCTCGCCCGGCAGGCTCGGGCCGTCGCCGATCGCGGCGGCCTCCTTCGAGGGGAAGTAGTTGAAGAACGTGCGGGGGGAGATGTCGGCGCGATGGCTGATCTCCTCGACCGTGACCTGCTCGTAGCCCTTCTCGTCGGCGAGCTCGAGCACGGCCCTCTGGATCGCCCGGCGGGTCGCCAGGCGCTTGCGCTCGCGCAGTCCCACCGCCCCGATACTCATTCCACTATTGTTGCCTGCTGTGCAAATGTGCACAAATTCGGCCCCGCGTGCAGCTTTCGGCGGTCAGCACCTCGGGTCGGCGGCGGGCACGGCACCGTCGATGAAGTAGTCGTCGACGGTGTCGTTGATGCACGCGTTTGACTTGTTGTAGGCGGTGTGCCCCTCGCCCTCGTAGGTGACGAGGTGCCCGTTCTCGAGCTGCGCGGCGAGGTTCTCCGCCCAGACGTAGGGGGTGGCCGGATCGTTGGTGGTGCCGACGACGAGGATGGGCGCCGAACCTGCCGCGTCGATCGCGACCCGCTCGCGGGTCGACGGGAACGGCCAGTTCGCGCATCCGATCGCCCCGTAGGACATCGACGGGCCGAACACCGGGGCGAGGCGAGCGAGCTCCTCCGCCTCTGCGGCGAGGGCCTCGGGGTTCGCGTCGGAGGAGTAGTCGAGGCAGTTGATCGCGATGAACGCCTCGGTCGAGTTGTCGGCGTAGGTGCCGTCGGGGTCGCGGGCGTAGTAGCTGTCGGCCAATTGGAAGGCATAGTCGGCGTCACCGGCGAGCACCGAGGTGAAGAGATCGTTGAGGTACACCCAGTTACCGGCGTCGTAGAGCGGCAGGATGATCGCGTAGAACATCGTGCCGCTGCCGAGCTGCCGCCCGTCCGTGGCGCGCAGCGGGCTCGCGTCGAGGCTGTCGAGCAGCGCGCGGATCTGCAGCATCGCCTCGTCGACCGTGCCGGAGAAGGCGCAGTCCTCCCCGGTCATGCAGTCGGCGAGGAAGGCCCGCAGGGCGCTCTCGAAACCCTGTGCCTGGGTGGCGCTGACCTCGAACTCGGTCGTGGCCGGGTCGACGGCGCCGTCGAAGACGAGCCTGCCCGTCTTGTCGGGGTAGAGGTCGGCGTAGGTGGCGCCGAGCAGGGTGCCGTAGGAGTAGCCGAGGTAGTTGAGCTTCTCGTCACCGAGTACGGCGCGCAGCAGGTCGAGGTCGCGTGCCGCGCTGACCGTGTCGACGTAGCCGAGTAGCTCGCCGGTGTTCTCGAGGCACGCCGCGCCGAACTTGCTCGATGCCGCCGCGAGCTCGTCGAGGTAGGCGGGCGTTCCGGGTTCGTTCTGCGGGAGCTCGAAGAGGTAGGAGTCGAGCTCGGCCGGGTCGTCGTAGCACGACACCGCAGCCGATTTGTTGACGCCCCGCGGGTCGAACCCGACGACGTCGTAGTTGCCCTGCAGCCGGTCCGAGACGGCGTAGTCGAGGCTGTCGCGCACGAAGTCGTAGCCGGAGCCGCCGGGGCCGCCCGGGTTCACGAGCAGGGATCCCATGCTGTCGCCGCCGGCCGCCGAGCGGATGAGCGCGAGCTCGATCGACTCGCGCTCGGGGTCGGTCCAGTCGAGCGGCACCTCGGCGGTCGCGCACTGGAAGTCCCCCTCGCAGGGCGTCCACTCGAGCACCTGCGCGTAGAACTCCTCAAGGTCGGCCGCGACCTCCTCACCCGTCGGGGTCGACACGGCGTCGCGCTGTTCCGGCAAGAAGGCCGACACACATCCGCTCAGCGGGATCACCAGGGCGAGGGCCGCGGCGGTGATGGCGATCCGGCGAGCGGTCATGGTCGGGGGGCCTTCCGGATGGCGGAGATGAGCATTGCCTCGAGGGCCAGCGCCGGCCCCACGTTGCCCTCGATGCGGCGTCGCGTCGTCGTGATCGCATCCATCGTCGCGAGGCTCTGCTCCGGGGTCGACGCGCGGCTCGCCGCGATGAGGTCGGGCAGGATGGCGACGTTGATGAGGTCGTCGTCAACGCCGAGCTGCATGAGCAGGATGTCGCGGTAGAGCGACAGGAGGTCGACCATGATGCGGTCGAGGCCGTCGCGGAGGCTCCGCGTCGAACGTCGCTTCTGGTCCTCCTCGAGGTTCTTCAGTTGGCCACGCAGGCCCGGCGGCACCGTGCCGCCCGGCTCGACACCGAGGGACCGCAGGGCGCTCGCGCGCTCCTCGGCGTCGCGCTCCTCGGTGATCGCCTTCGCGTCGTCGCCGGCGAGTTCGAGCAGGGCCGCGGCAGCGATCACGGAATCCGAGACGGATCGGATGCCGAGGGCCGCCTGCAGGGTCTCCTCCCGCCGCCGGCGGGCGTGCTCGTTCGTCGCGAGCCGGTGGGCCATCCCGATGTGGCTCTGGGCCTCGCGGGCGGCCTGGGTGGCGGTGGGGAGGTCGATGCTGTTGCGGCGGACGATGAGCGCGGCGACGTCGCCGACGCTCGGCACACGCAGCCGCACGCTGCGCACCCGGGAGCGGATGGTGGGGATAAGGTCGGCCTCGCTCGGGGCGCAGAGGATCCAGACGGTGCGCGGCGGCGGCTCCTCGAGGGCCTTGAGCAGCACGTTGGAGGCGGTCTCACGCATGCGGTCGGCGTCTTCGATGATCATGACGCGGTAGCTCGCGACCGACGGCGAGTAGTTCGAGCTCTTCACAAGCGCGCGCACCTCGTCGATCGTGATGATCACCCGCTCGGTGCTGAGCACGCCGAGGTCGGGGTGGGAGCGCGCCTCGACCTGCCGGCGGGTGGACTCGTCGCCGTCGGGGTTGCCGGCACTCAGCAGCGCGGTCGCGAACGCGTAGGCGAGGTTGGAGCGGCCGGATCCCGGCGGCCCGGTGATGAGCCAGGAGTGCGTCATCGAGCGGCTCGCCTCGCCGCCCACCGACTGCTCGGCTGCAGCGCGGAGCGTCGCGATCGCCTCGGACTGGCCCGTCAATTCATCCCATACGGACATGCGGCAAGCCTAACCGGCACCGCTGACGCGGAGCTACGTCTCGGGGTTCAGAGCAGTTCCGCCACGCGACCGCGGATGATGCCGGCGATCGGCTCGGCGGGGAGTGAGCCGTCGATCACGAGAAATCGCTGCGGCTCTGCGGCGGCGAGGGCGAGGTAGGAGTCGCGCACCCGGGTGTGGAACTCGTCCTTCTCGGCCTCGAGCCGGTCGAAGACCTTCTCATCGGCATCGAGCCGGGCCCGGCCGGCGGCGACGCCGAGGTCGAGCAGCACCGTGAGATCGGGCAGCAGGCCCTCGGCGGCCCAGAGCGACACGTCTCGCACCTCGTCGGGGTCGAGCACCCGTCCGGCCCCCTGGTAGGCGACCGAGGAGTCGAGGTAGCGGTCCTGCACGACGATCTCGCCGCGGGCGATCGCCGGGCGCACGAGCGTCGCGACGTTGTGCGCGCGGTCGGCCGCATAGAGCAGCGCCTCGGCGCGCGGCGCGATGTACCCGCGCCGGTGCAGGATGATCTCGCGCAGCTCGCGCCCGAGGTCGGTCCCGCCCGGCTCGCGCGAGATGACAACCGTCTGGCCCTGCTCGACGAGCCAGTCGGTGAGCAGCGCCGACTGGGTCGACTTGCCAGAGCCGTCGCCGCCCTCCAGGGTGATGAACAGTCCCGGCACGGCTACTCGGCGGCCGGCTTCGTCGCGGCCGGCTTCTTCGCGGCCGGCTTCTTCGCGGCCGGCTTCTTCGCGGCCGGCTTCTTGGCCGCCGGCTTCTTGGCCGCCGTCTTCTTGACAGCCGGCCCCTTGGCTCGTTTGTCGGCCAGCAGCTGGATCGCGCGCTCGAAGTCGACCTCCTCGACCGTCTCCCCTCGCGGGATCGTCGCGTTGGTAACGCCGTCCGTCACGTAGGCGCCGAAGCGTCCGTCCTTGATCCGGATCGGCTTGCCGCTCTCGGGGTCGGCGTCGAACTCCTTGAGCGCGCTCGACGCCGTGCGGGCACCATACTTCGGCAGTGCGTAGAGCTCGAGCGCTCCGGGCAGGTCGATCTCGAAGATCTGGTCTTCCTCGGTGAGCGAGCGCGTGTCGGCGCCCTTCTTGAGGTACGGGCCGAACTTGCCGTTCTGGGCGAGGATGGCGTCGCCGGTCTCAGGGTCCTGGCCGACGACGCGCGGCAGCGAGAGCAGCCTGAGTGCCGTCTCGAGGTCGATCGTTGCGAGGTCCATCGACTTGAAGATGGATGCCGTGCGCGGCTTGACGGCGACCGCCTTCTTCGCGCCGGGCTTGCGCTTGGGCTTCGGGTCGGAAACCTCGCCGGTCGACGCGTCGACGACCTCGGCCGCCGGCTCGACGGGAGACTCCGGCTCGGGCTCGAGCTCGGTGATGTACGGGCCGAACCGGCCGTCCTTCGCGACGACCTTCTTGCCCGTCTCCGGGTTCACGCCGATGACACGATCAACGATGACGGGCGCGTCGACGAGCTCGCGCGCCTTGTCGGCGGTGAGTTCATCGGGTGCGAGGTCGACCGGCAGGTTGACCCGGCGCGGCGTCGCGGGGGTGCCGTCCGCGGCATCCGGCTCGTCCGACGCGACCTCAAGGTAGGGGCCGTACTTGCCGATGCGCAGGGTGATGTCGTCGGTGAGCACCATCGAGTTGATGGTCTTCGCGTCGATGTCGCCCAAGTTG
>JAJAZI010000176.1 GCA_026785785.1 Microbacteriaceae bacterium | reverse complement strand
TCATCGGCGGACGCGTCGTCCACTTGGACCCCGAGAAACACGATGCGGTCTTCGAAGAGCTTCGCGTAAGGGTCCTGGCGCTTGTAGCCGTAGGCCGTGCGCTCCTCGAAGGTCGGGAGGATGTAGCGGGATTCGGCCATCGGGCCGGCGCTTCCGCCGTAGGAAGAGATGTCCATGGTGTGTGCCTTAGTTATTCGGGGTGTCGGTCGTGCGGGAGGTGTGGTCGTTGTCTGAATCGGTCGAGACCGCTTCTTCCGTGACGGTCTCGTCAGTGCCGCCGCCTCCGATGACCTCTGAGGAATATTCGCGCAGGTGGTCGACGAACCCGTAGGCGAGTGCCTCTTGGGCCGTGAACCAGTTGTCGCGATCGTTGTCGACAAGGATCTGCTCCACCGACTTGCCGACCTGCTCTGCTGTGAGTTCCGCCATGCGCTGCTTCATGTCGAGGATGACCTTGGCCTGGGTCTGGATGTCGGCCGAGGTGCCGCCGAATCCGCCCGACGGCTGGTGGAGCAGAACGCGCGCATTGGGCGTGATGTATCGCTTGCCCTTGGTGCCGGACGAGAGCAGGAACTGGCCCATCGACGCCGCGAGTCCGATGCCGACCGTGACGATGTCGTTCGGCACGAACTTCATCGTGTCGTAGATCGCCATGCCCGCGGTAATCGAGCCTCCGGGAGAGTTGATGTAGAGGAAGATGTCTCGCTCGGAGTCCTCAGCCGCAAGCAGCAGGATCTTCGCGCAGATCTCATTGGCGTTGTCGTCGCGCACCTCTGACCCGAGCCAGATGATGCGGTCCTTGAGGAGTTGGTCGAAAATGCTGTTGACCAATGCCGGTTGGGCCATTGTTGCGCTCCATTTCAGTTTTCGCTTGGGTTCGAATCTATCGGCAAGCACCGGCGCAATCGGGCGTGTTCGCCGTGGGCAGATAGCGGCAGGTCAGTCCGGGGCGAAGGTGGCGTCGAGCGCGGCCCGCAGGTCGGCAATCAGATCAGCCGGGTCTTCGAGCCCGACCGAGAAGCGCAGATGCCCGTTCGTGCGGAACTCCTCGGGCCAGTGCGCAGCCCGCGGGGCGGAACTGCCCACGTGCACGATGAGCGACTCGTCGTGGCCGAGGGAGACGGCCGAGGTGACCACGCGCAGGTTCGAGACGAACCGGTCCTGCGTCGCGGAGTCCCCGACCACGGCGAACGCAAGCATCCCGCCGAATCCGTTCGGCATTGTGCGGCGCGCGAGCTCGTGCTGCGGATGCGAGGCGAGGCCGGGGTAGGCGACGAACGCGACACGGTCATCGGCGTCGAGGACATCGGCGACGGCCTGGGCGTTCAGGCAGTGCTGGCGGATGCGCAGCGGCAAGGTGATCGACCCGCGCATGATAAGCCAGGCGTTGAACGGGCTGATCACTCCCCCGACATCCACCATCGCGTCGCTCTTGATCTGCTGGATCAGCGTCCGCGACCCGATGACGGCGCCGCCCATCGCGTCGCCGTGGCCGTTGATGTACTTGGTGAGCGAGTGCACGACGAGGTCGGCCCCCAGATCGAGGGGCCGCAGCAGCAGCGGCGACGCGAAGGTCGAGTCCACGCTCAGCAGCGCCCCCGCCTCGTGCGCGACAAGCGCGAGCTGCTGGATGTCGGCGATCCGGGTCGTCGGGTTTGCAGGAGTCTCCGCGTGCACGAGGCGCGTTGTCGGGCGGATCGCGGCGCGCACGGCCGCAAGGTCGGTCGTGTCGACGAGGGTCGCCTCGATGCCGTACTTCTGCGGCAGCAGCTCCGTGAACAGGCGATGGGTCGCCTCGTAGACGACATCGGCGACAACGACGTGGTCGCCGGACTTCAGGAATGTGAAGAACACGGCGTGCAGCGCAGCAACCCCGCTCGCGAGGGCGACGGCATCCTCCCCGTTGTCGAGAACGGCGAGCTTTTGCTGCAGAGCGAGCTGGTTGACGCCGCTATTGCGGGTGTAGAGGGGGATGCCCGTGCCTGACCAGCTGATCTCGGATGGGTCGTCCGGCAGGGCATAGGAGTTCGCGAGCACGAGGGGCGTGCGCACCGCTCCCGTTCCCGGATCGATGGCGTTGCCGGCGTGGACGGCCTGGGTCAGCAACCGGAGGCTCAGCGGGTCGTGTTTGTCGGGTCGCGAGGTCATGCCTCAACGCTAGGGCACGGGTCAACGAGCCCATTCGCAGTGAGACGATTACAGGAACCACCAGGAGAAAGGCACCACCGTGGCATTGGACTACCGGGGCACAACCGCCCTCATCACCGGAGCGAGCTCGGGACTGGGCGCGGAGTTCGCACGCCAACTCGCGGCCCGAGGAGCCAACCTCGTACTCGTCGCCCGCCGCCTCGACCGCCTCGACTCCCTCGCGAGCGAACTCACTGCGTCGCACAGCATCACTGCGACGGCCATCGCCGCGGACCTTGCGGCACCGGGCGCCGCCGCGGACCTTCACGCGGCCCTGGGCGAGCGGGGCATCCGCATCTCGACCCTGATCAACAACGCCGGCTTCGGCACGCGCAGTCGATTCGAGAACGAGGACGCCGGGCGCATCCACGAGGAGATCAGTCTCAACGTGACCGCGCTCGTCGAACTCACCCACGCGTTCTACGCCCAGTTGCAGGCGGGCCACGGCGCACTCGTGACGATCGCGAGCACCGCCGCCTACCAGCCGGTGCCGCTCATGGCCGTCTACGGAGCGAGCAAGGCGTTCGTGTTGAGCTTCACCGAAGCACTCTGGTACGAGAACAAGGACACCGGGCTCTCGGTGCTCGCCCTCTCCCCCGGTGCGACGCGCACCGAGTTCTTCGATGTGGCCGGCGCCGGCGCCCGCGTCGGCGCCTTCGAGGAACCGGCGGACGTCGTCGGGCTCGCGCTCTCGACTCTCGACGGCAAGAACCCGGCGCCGAGCGTCATCTCCGGTGGCCGCAACCGCGCCATGGCGATCGCGTCGACGCTCGCCCCCCGGCGCACCGTCGTGAACCTGACGGGATCGATGACAGGTCGAAACCCGACCTGAAGCCGTAACGACGAAGGCCCGGCACTGGTGTGCCGGGCCTTCGTCGTCAGTTCATGCAGTTCGGCTGTGGTCGTGACCCTCGTGGTCATCCGCTGCGGATGCCGCGTCGACGAAGTCACTCGCGTCGCTGTCGTCGCCTGCATCGCTTAGTGCCGTCGCGGTGAACGAGGAGATGTCGACAACGTCGCCGTTTCCGTCGACGACCTTCGCGCGGCTGAGCACGATCGCGAGAGCCTTGGCACGCGCGACCTCGCCGATCATGCCGGGGATCTGGCCGTTCTGGTCGAGCACCTTGATGAACTCGCCGGGCTCCATGTCGTACTGGGCAGCGCCCTGCACCAGGTACTGGGTGAGCTCGTTCTGGCTGACCTTGACCTTCTCCTGCTCGGCGATCGAGTCGAGGAGGATCTGGGTACGGAAAGTCTTCTCGCTCGACTCGGCGACCTCGGCACGGTGCTCGGCGTCTTCGAGGCGGTTCTCGTTCTCGAGGTGGCGGTGCACCTCGTCCTCGACGAGCTTCTCCGGAACGGGGATCTCGACGGACTCGAGCAGCTTGTCGACGACCTGGTCGCGCGCCTGCGCGCCCTGGCCGAAGACCTTCGACTTGATGACCTGCTGCTCGATGTCTGCCTTGAGCTCGTCGATCGTGTCGAACTGGCTGGCGATCTGAGCAAAGTCGTCGTCGGCCGCGGGCAGTTCGCGCTCCTTGATGGCAAGCAGGTTAACCGTGATCTGCGCAGTCTGTCCCTCGTTGTCGCCGCCGAGCAGCTTGGACTCGAAGGTCGTGGTCTCGCCGGCGCTCAGGGCGTCGAGTGCCTCGTCGATGCCGTCGATCAGGTCTCCGGAGCCGACCTCATAGGAGATGGCGTTGGCGGTGTCGACCTCGGTGCCGTCGATCGACGCGACGAGGTCGATCTGGGCGAAGTCGCCCGTCTTGGCCGGGCGCTCGACGGTGACGAGGGTGCCGAAGCGAGCAAGCAGATTCGCCAACTCGGTCTCGACCTCTTCGGGCTCGACGGTCGCGGTGTCGACCGTGAGCTCGAGGCCGTCAATCGACGGGAGGGTGAACTCGGGGCGAACGTCGACCTCGACGACGATCACGAGCTCGCCCGAGAAGTCCTTGAGCTCCGGCAGGCCTGTGACATCGGCCTCGGGGCGGCCAAGGGGACGGATCTTCTCCTCGGTGACGGCAAGGCGATAGAACTTGTCGAGGCCGTCGCTGACCGCGTGGTTCAGCACCTCGCCGCGACCGACGCGCTGGTCGATGATGGGCGGCGGAACCTTGCCCTTGCGGAATCCGGGAATGTTGATCGACTCCGCCAGGTGCGCGTAGGCGTGGTCGACGCTGGGCTTCAGCTCGTCCGGGGTAACTGCGATGGTGAGCTTCACCCGCGTCGGGCTCAACTTTTCGACCGTGGTCTTCACGTGTGGCTCTCCTGTATTCGACGTACTGGGCAATGGTGTTGAGGGATTCTTGTCGGGGCGACAGGATTCGAACCTGCGGCCTCCCGCTCCCAAAGCGGGCGCTCTACCAAGCTGAGCTACGCCCCGGACATGATCGTTCGGCCAGCGGGAACGGATCGGGAAGGCATCCGAAATTTGGCCGTGCCAAGTCTAGCCGAGTGCTGCGACCGGGGTCGCCACGTCCACCCCGCGCCATGCATTAGGGTTGGGGAGTGCCAATCGGCCCGACCTTCTCGGGTCGGTCTCGCGGGGATGTAGCTTAGTGGTAAAGCCTCAGTCTTCCAAACTGATGATGCGAGTTCGATTCTCGTCATCCCCTCTGAAAGCCTGACGGGCGGCCTTGGCCGCCTGGCAGTGCATTGTCGTTGCGAATCGAACCCCTGGGTGGGCCCATGCCGGCAGAGTCCCGCGCGCCGACGTAGCCGACGGGTGGCGGGGCGGTGGGGACGATGCCCGTCGTCCCCTCCGAAGCATCCGGAGCCTCCGAAGCATCCCGAGCATCTGACAGCAACCCCGGGCCGCCGCACCTACCTCTCGCGGAACAGCTCCATCTCGATCGGCTCGGGGAGGGCGATCACGCCCTCCACCAGCGAGATCACCGTGGAGTACCAGCCCTC
>JAJAZI010000175.1 GCA_026785785.1 Microbacteriaceae bacterium | reverse complement strand
GCCCTCGACGCCTATGCCGGCCTCGCGGCCAGCCCGGCCAGCCCGGCCAGCCCGGGCGCCGGGGCCAGCCCGGCCAGTGCGGCCCGCCCCCCCACCCCCGGCGGCACCCTATGACGATGTCGTCGCCCACTACCGCCGAGGCCGCCCTCATCATGGAGCGCTGCGACGAGCTCGCGACGATCTCCCGCTCGGCGGAGCACCTCGAGCGTGTGCACCTCTCGCCCGAGCACGCCGCCGCCAACGCCATGGTCGCCGGCTGGATGACCGAGGCGGGCCTGTCGACGTGGCAGGATGCCGCCGGCAACCAATGCGGACGCCTCGAGGGCGCCACTCCCGGCCTGCCCGCCCTGCTGCTCGGCTCGCACATCGACACAGTTCCCGACGCCGGACGCTACGACGGCATGCTTGGCGTGCTTCTCGCGATCGCCGTCGCTGCCCGCATCGCCGGGCCCGTCCGGGCACTGCCGTTCGCCCTCGAGGTCGTCGCGTTCAGTGATGAGGAGGGCACCCGGTTCGGCACGGCGCTGCTCGGCAGCCGCGCCCTTGCCGGCACCTGGGACGAGGCCTGGTGGGAGCTGACGGATGCTGACGGCATCACCCTCTTCGAGGCATTCCAGGACTTCGGACTCGACCCCGCCCGCCTGCCCGGTGCCTTCCGCCGGCCCGAGCAACTTGTCGGCTACCTCGAGGCGCACATCGAACAGGGCCGAGTGCTCGACGACACCGACCGTGCCCTCGCCGTCGTCACCTCCATCGCGGGCGCACGCCGATTCTCGCTCGAGATGACCGGCATGGCCGGACACGCGGGCGGCACCCCGATCGAGCTCCGCCGCGACGCGCTCGTCGGCGCGAGCGAACTCGTCCTCGCCGTCGAGGCCCTGTCGAAGGTCCACGGCACGATCGGCACGGTCGGCCGGCTGCAGGCCTTTCCCGGCGGCGTGAACGTCATCCCCGGCCGGGTCGAGTTCAGCCTCGACCTGCGCGCCGAGACCGACGAGGCGCGGGACGGATGCTGGCAGCAGATCCAGCAGACCGCCGCCCAGATCTGCTCCCGTCGCGGGCTGAGCTTCGAGGCGACCGAAATCTACCGGGCGGATGCCGTGCGCTGCGGGCTCGGGCTGCGCCGGGCGGTCTCCGCGGGCATCCGCTCCACCGGCGACGCCGACCCGCTCGCCTTCTACAGCCGCGCCGGGCACGACGGCGTGGCCGTGTCGGCCGTGACCGAGTTCGGGATGCTCTTCATCCGCTGCGCGGCCGGGGTGAGCCACCACCCCGACGAGTCGGTGCGGGAGGACGACGTCGCTGTCGCTCTCGATGCCTTCGAGGCCGCCGTGCTGGAACTGGTCGCGCAGCACGCCCCCGCGGCTCCGGTCGCGCAGTGAGCACCGTCCGCGGCTCCGGCCGCGCAGTGAGCACCCCCGCGGCTCCGGCGGCTCAGTGAGCACCGTCCCGGCGCCTGGCATCGGCGAGCGCATCGACGCGGGCTACGCCGGCCTCACCCCGCAGGAGAAGCGCGCGGCCGACTTCATCCTCGCCAACCTCGGCGACCTTGCCGTCTACACGGCCACCGAGCTCGCGACCCACAGCGGCGTCTCGAAGGCGACCGTGTCGAGGCTCTTCCGCCGGCTCGGCTTCGAGAACTCGGGCGCGGTGCGGGAGCATGTGCGCGCCGCCCGGAGCGCCGGGGCGCCGATCGCAGGCGGATCGGCATCCGGCCATCTCGAGCGGGAGCTCGCGAACCTCACGGCAACGCTCGGATCCCTCGACCTGGTCGAGCCCGCCCGGCTCCTCGCCGAGGCCGGGTCGGTGCTCGTCGTCGGGTTCCGCAACAGCTATCCGGTGGCGCTGCACCTGCGCCAGCAGCTCGCGCAGGCCAGGCCCGGCGTCGCGCTCGCCCCGCAGCCGGGCCAGTCCCTCGGCGAGGAGCTCGCTGGCCTGGGCCGCGACGACGCCGTCGTGCTCGTCGGCTTCCGGCGGCGGCCGGAGTCTTTCGCCCGCGTCGCGGTGGGCGTGCGGGAGAGCGGGGCGTCCCTTGTGCTGATCGGGGATGCGGGAGCGCGGCGGCACGCGGGTTCCGCGCACTTCATCGAGTGTCCGCTCGACACAGGGCTGCCCTTCGACAGCTACGCCTCAGTCATGAGCGTCGTGAGCCTGCTCGCGGCGGCCGTGCTCGCCCGCACCGGTAGCGCCGGTCGGGAGCGCATCGGCCGAATCGGCGCCCGCTACGCGGAGCTGAGGGAGATCGAAACGCCCTGACCTGGCGGGTGGTCCGGTGCCTGGTGCCTGGTGCCTGGTGCCGGATGGTGCGAGTTGCCCGAATTGGTGGCCTCTGAGTGTCTGGAGGGGACATAAGTGGGCAGTTCGTGGCCGGGGTGGTGCGAGTTGCCCGAATTGGTGGCCTCTGAGTGTCTGGAGGGGACATAAGTGGGCAGTTCGCGACCGCAGCGCCGCGCGCACGGGTGCCCGGGCCACCCGATTGCGGTTGCGGGCCCACGGGCGCGCATGATGGGAAGACTGTTTCTGCAGCATCCGTCCCCGCCGAAAGTGACTCCGTGAGCTACACCGCACCCGATCCCTTCACGACACGCCCCGACCTCACCGGCACCTTCGGCATGACGGCATCAACCCACTGGCTCGCGACGGCGGCCGCGCAGGCGGTGCTCGAGCGCGGCGGCAACGCGTTCGACGCGGCGGTCGCGGGGGCGTTCGTGCTGCACGTCGTCGAGCCGCACCTCAACGGTCCCGGCGGTGACATGACCGGGGTGTTCGTCACCGCCAAGAACCCCGGACAGCCCATCGTGCTCGGCGGCCCGGGGCCGGCCCCGGCCGCCGCGACGACCGAGCACTACCTCGCCGAGGGGCTCGAACTCGTGCCCGGCTCGGGAGCCCTCGCGGCGGCGATCCCCGGAGCGGTCGACGCCTGGCTCCTGCTGCTGCGTGACCACGGCACTTGGGAACTGGGCCCCGTGCTCGCGTTCGCGATCGACTATGCCCGCAACGGGCATCCGGTGCTCGCGAACGTGTGCGCCACGATCTCCTCCGTCGCCGACCTGTTCGCCGAGCACTGGCCGTCGTCGGCGGACCGGTGGATGCCGCAGGGCCGGGTTCCCGTGCCCGGCGAGCTGATCACGAACGAGGCCTGGGCGCGCAGCCTCGACCGGCTCCTCGCGGCGAGCGAGGACGGCGCCGGCCTGGTGGCGGCGAGCGAGCAGGGTGCGACGAACGCGAGCGCCGGAAACGGCCCCACCCGGGAGCACCGTATCGACGCGGCGCGGATTGCCTGGTCCGAGGGCTTCGTCGCGCGGGAGATCGTCGAGTTCATCCGCGAGCCGCACCGGCACTCGTCAGGCACCGACCATGCCGGGGTCATCGCCGCCGACGACCTCGCCGGCTTCCGCGCCGGCTACGAGCCCGCGACGACCGTCACCTTCCGCGGGCACACGATCGCGAAGACCGGCGCCTGGGGCCAGGGACCGGCACTGCTGCAGGCGCTCATGATCCTCGACGGCTTCGACGACGATCACCTCGATCCGTCCACCGCGCTCGGGGCGCACACGATCCTCGAGACGATCAAGCTCGTCATGGCCGACCGCGAGGCCTACTACGGCGACGCCGACGTGCCGCTCGGGCGCCTCCTCTCGGCTGACTACGCGGACGAGCGCCGCGCCCTCATCACCGAGCGCGCGTCGCACGAGGTGCGGCCCGGTGCCCTGCCCGGCCACGAGCCGGCCTCGCCGCCGCTGCGCACCGAGTACACCCCACCGAACGCGTTGGCCGGACACGTTGCCGCTGGCGTCGGCGAACCGACCGTCGCCCGCACCGGGCAGACCCGCGGCGATACCTGCCACATCGACGTCGTCGACCGCGCGGGCAACATGGTCTCCGCGACGCCGTCCGGAGGCTGGCTGCAGTCGTCGCCGACGATCCCCGAGCTGGGCTTCTGCCTCGGATCCCGGCTGCAGATGACCTGGCTCGAGCCCGGCTCGCCGTCGACCCTGACGCCGGGACGCCGCCCGCGGACCACGCTCACCCCGACCCTCGTGCTCATCGACGGAGAGCCGGTCAGCGCGCTCGGCTCGCCCGGCGGCGACCAGCAGGACCAGTGGCAGCTCCTCTACCTGCTGCGCACGATCGTCGGCGGATACTCGCCGCAGCAGGCGATCGACGCCCCCGCGATGCACACGAACTCGTTCGCGTCGTCATTCTGGCCGCGCGTCTGGGCACCGGAGGAGTCGGTCGTCGAGGACCGCCTCGGCGCCGACGTCATCGCCGAGCTGGAGGGGCGCGGCCACCGCATCGTCGTGGCCGGAGGCTGGAGCCTCGGCCGGCTGTCGTCCGTGTCCCGCGACCCGGCCACGGGCATCCTCTCCGCCGCCGCGAACCCGCGGGGCGCTCAGGGGTACGCCGCGGGGCGATAGCGCCGGGCACGGATGCGGCGGCGGGGCGGGCGGCGGGCGTGCGCCGGGCGTGCGCCGGGCGTGTTCAGTTGGTTGGATGCTCGGGCCGCGCATCGATGTCGCTCCGGCGGCGGGTGTGCCGGGCGTGCTCAGCTGGTCGGACGCTCGGGGCGCGCATCGACGTCCATCCCGTCGCCGAGGTCGGAGCAGTCGACCATGTCGGCGCCCTGCCGTTGCAGGTACGCCCGAGCGCCCGCGTCCCCGGACAACTCGGCGAGCAGCGCCGCCCAGTGCGCCCGGCCGATGACCACCGGATGCCCGGGACGGCCGTCCCAGCTGGCCTGCCGCAGAGTGTTAGCGCCGGGCTCGGGGCGCAGAACCCGCTCGACGGCGGCGAGGTCGAGCGTCGGAAGGTCGACCAGGGTGACGGCGGCAGAGGCCGCATCCGTCCGCTCTGCCGCACGCAGCCCCGCGGCGAACGACGCCGACAGTCCGCGCTTCCAGTCGTCGGCGATGACGACGGATATGCGGGGGTCCGCCGGCAGTAGCGCGCGGGCCTCGTCTGCCGCGGCGCCGAGTACGACGATCACTGGCGCGCATCCGGCATCGAGCAGCAGCGCCGTCGCGCGTTCGAGCCAGCCGCCGCCGTCGTCGCTGACGAGCGCCTTCGGGAGCCCCATCCGCGT
>JAJAZI010000174.1 GCA_026785785.1 Microbacteriaceae bacterium | reverse complement strand
CGGTGCTCGGCCGCCCCCGAGTGCCACTGCTGCTACTCAACACCGTGAGCCTCGCGGCGGCGGTCACCTCGACGTGCGTGCTGGTCGGAGTGCCGACCGCCTTCCTGCTCGCCCGCACCCGGCTGCGATTGCGGGGGATGTGGACGGTGCTCGCCGCGCTTCCGCTCGCCGTTCCCTCCTACCTTGCCGCCTACGGATGGCTCGCCGCGGTGCCGGGGATGAAGGGATTCTGGGCATCTTGGCTCGTGCTCTCCCTCATCTCGACCCCCTACGTGACCCTCCCGGTGATGGCCGCGCTGCGGGCGGGAACCACGGGTCTCGACGACGTCGCCCGCACCCTCGGGCGCAGCGCCTGGCACGCGTTCTGGCTCGGCACCTGGCCGCAGATCCGGCCCGCAACCCTCGCGGGAGCCCTCCTCGTGTGCCTCTACGTGCTCTCGGAGTTCGGCGCCGTCGCGCTCTTCCGCTTCCCCGTACTGACCACGGCGATCCAGCAGGCGTACGGGGCAAGCTTCAACCGCAACTACGCGGCGCTCCTTGCGACTGTGCTCGTGCTCCTCGCGATGATCATCGTGATCGCAGAGCAGACGGCGCGCGGTCGCGCCCGCCGCCGGTTCGGGGCCGTGACTGGTGTGGCTCGCCACCGCATCGTCGACCTCGGCCATTGGACCGTGCCGTCGATCGCCCTGCTTTTCGTCGTCCCGGCGCTCGCGGTCGGACTGCCGGTGGCGGTGCTCTTCGCCCGGCTGTTCGAGGCGGAGACGCTGCGGGCGCTCGATCCGGTCGAGCTCGGACAGGCGATCTTCAACACCCTGGCGCTGTCGGTTGGCGGCGCCGTCATCGCGGTGCTCCTTGCCCTGCCGATCGGTGCGCTCGCCGCCAGGTACCGCGGCCGGCTCGTGCGCGTGATCGAGTCGCTCGGCTACCTCGCCCTCGGCCTGCCCGGCATTGTGGTGGGGCTTTCGCTCGTGTTCTTCTCGCTCTCGGTGCTGCCCGCGCTCTACCAGACCGGTTTCGTGCTCGCCTTCGCCTATGGGGTACTGTTCATGCCCAAGGCGATCGGGGCGATCCGGAGCGCCACGGCCCAGGTGCCCACCTCGCTCGAGGACGTCTCCCGAACCCTCGGCTACGGCCAGCTGCAGACCTGGTGGTTCGTGACCGCGCGGCTCGCCCGGCCGGGTATCTTCGCCGGTGCGTTGCTCGTGGCGGTGACAGCGATGAAGGAGTTGCCCGCGACGCTCCTCCTGCGCCCGACCGGAACCGACACCCTCGCGATCGAGCTCTGGTCGCGCACCGACGTCTCGGCCTACGGCGCCGCTGCGCCCTACGCGGCCGCGCTCATTCTCGTGGCGGCTGTTCCCGCGTTCCTCCTCTCGGGGGCCGGCCGCGGACGAGTGGATGGGACATCATCATGAGTCGGCTTTCGATGCGCAACGTCGTCGTCGGGTACGGCGTGGAACCGGTGCTGCGTGGCATCTCTCTCGAAGTCCCGAACGGCTCGCTCGTGGCGATCGTCGGGCCCAGCGGATGCGGCAAGACCACGCTTCTGCGCACGATCGCGGGCCTCATCCGTGCGCGGTCCGGCGAGGTGCGGTTGGGCCAGCGGATGGTCACAACCCACGGCATCCATCTGGCCCCGGAGAAGCGGAGGATCGGCTGGGTCCCCCAGGACGCAGCTCTCTTCCCGCACCTGACTGTTGCCGAGAACATCGCGTTCGGCCTCGGCGGCGGGCGACGTGCTGCGCGTCGTGCGGCGGGCGAGGAACGTGTGCGGCACCTTCTCGCCCTCGTTGGGCTGTCGGATCTCGCCGATCGCTCTCCGGCACAACTGTCCGGAGGTCAGGCACAGCGCGTCGCGCTCGCTCGCGCTCTCGCATCGGGGCCGGAGGTCGTGCTGATGGACGAGCCGTTCGGTGCGCTCGACCCCCTCCTCCGTGGCGAGCTGCGCACCGAGGTGCGGGCACTGCTCGCCGCCGAGGGGATGACCGGCATTCTCGTCACGCACGACCAGGCCGAGGCGCTCTCGATCGCGGACTATGTCGCGGTCATGCGCGATGGAGAAATTCTGCAGTTCGGGACTCCGGCCGAGGTCTACGAGCGGCCGACGACTCCGTGGGTCGCGACGTTCGTCGGAGACTCGGTGTTCTTGCCCGGGCTGTGGCGTTCGGGCTCGGTTGTTGGTGCGCTGGGGTCCTTGGAGGCGGAATGGATGCCGGCGACCGCCACCCTCGGGCAGCCGGCGAACGGCGCCTCCTCGGGTGTCGACGTCGCCGAGGGCGCGCTCGCGTACGACGAGAGCGGAGTCCGGCACGGTAGGCAACTCCGGAGCGAGATTCGCCGCTCCGGCGAGACGGCCCCGATGAACGTGGTCCCCGGGGGTGCGGCGGCAGGTGCGGAGGACGGTGGCACTGGAGCAGCCGTGCTCCCACGCCCGGCCGCTGCGGCACCGACGCGCTCGGCCGCGTCCGCGGGAGCGCTCGAGGGTACCCCGGTCACGGTGCTTGTGCGTCCGGAACAGCTCGAGTTGACGCCGATCGCCGAATCGATGCTTGCCCAGGGACTTCGCGCGACGGTCACCGCAGTGAGTTACACGGGCCACGACGCGCTGCTTGAGCTTTCCCTCCAGAGCGGAACGAGCTGCATGGCTCGCGTGGCCGCCGCCGG
>JAJAZI010000173.1 GCA_026785785.1 Microbacteriaceae bacterium | reverse complement strand
TGTGGGCTACTGGGGGTTGAGGGGTCGCTAATAAAACAAGCCCTGGTGAACGAATACCGCGCCGCGCTCCTGTTCAGAGGGTTCGTCCCCCTATCGGCCGCCGACCCTTGTGGTGGGGGCGCGCGCGCCGGGGCGCGCGAGACGGCCGGGCTCGACCTCGTGAGTTTTCAGGACCACCCGTAGCAGCCGGCGTTCCTCGACGCGTGGACGGCCATGTCGTTCGTCGCGGCGCGCACCGATCGCATCCAGATCTCCGCCAACGTAGACAACCAGCCGCGCCATCCCTCGAGCAGCCGCGCCATCCCTCGACCAGCCAAGCGCCGGACGGTTCGCGCTTGCCCTCGGCGCTGGCGCCTTCTGGGACGCCATCATTGCGGTGGGAGGCGAGCGCCGCACCCCCCGGCGAGGTGGTGCGCGCGGTCGAGGCGGCGGTCGACATCATCCACGAGCTGTGGAACACGAGCACCCGCGATCGGGTGCAGCACGGCGGCGAGACCTATCGCGTTGTCGGGGCGAAGCGCGGGCCGGCGCCGGCCCATCCGATTCCCTTCTGGCTCGGTGCCTCCGGGCCGCGGAGGCTGCGGCTCGTCGGAACGCTGGCCGACGGATAGCTGCCGACGGATGGCTGCCGTCGATGGGACCGCTCGGCTCGCTCGCCGTCATCGCGGAGGTCAATGAGCGCATCGACGAGGCGGCGACGGATGCTGGGGGCGACCCGACCTCGATCCGGCGCCTGCTGAACATCCCGCGGGGCGCGGCCCGCACCGACTCTCTTGTCGAGCTCGTGCTCGACTACGGCATCGACACGTTCATCCTGTCGAGCAACGATGCCGGCGAAGTGCGGCGCTTCGGCGAGGAGACGGTGCCGGCCACGAGGCAACTAGCGGTGCCCGCGAGGGGTACTCGGCACGACCCCGGTGGATAGCCCTGCCCTGCAGTAGAGGCAGGGAGTAATCTCATGCCCCATGATCAGCTACGACCCCGTTGAGACGAATCCGCTCCACTATCGCATCCTGTTCGAGAACGAGTTCGTTCGCGTGCTCGACTACACCGACGAACCCGGCACCACGACGACACCGCACGATCATCCGAACAGCGTCATGATCACGCTCTCCGACTTCCGGCGCCGTCTCGCGAGCGGCGATCAGGAGCGCGAGGTGGCACTGACGGCCGGACAGGCGATGTGGCTCCCCGCGCAGCGGCACTTCGGCGAGAACATCGGCGATACCCCCACCCACACGATCCTCGTGGAACTCAAGGGAGCGGCGGCGGGGGAGGCCACGGGCGCGATGCTCGGCCCCGCCGCGGCGAGTTCATAGCCAGCGACAGCTGCCCCGATACCCACGAGGGCGGCCAACTGAAGCTGGCCGCCCTCCTGTCACGCAGGGGATCTAACCGCCGAACAGCGCCGTAACCCTAGTCAGGGTCATGAAGACCCCGTAGGTCAGAGGGACGCCGACGAGCGCCCAGACGATCGCGATTCGCGCCTTGGTCATTTTCTGTCTCCTGCGAGCTTGAGGTTTTCGGGGCGGACAACCACGGATTCGTGGAAGCGCGAATCCACCGGCTTCACCAGCAGGTTGGCGATGAAGCCGACCACGAGCAGCGCCGCCATGGTGAGTAGCGCCGGCTGGTAGGCCTGGGCGGTCAGCTCACCGGGCGTGCCCTGGGCATCCAGGAATCCGTTGACGATGAGCGGTCCCGCGATGCCGGCAGCCGACCACGCGGTGAGCAGGCGGCCGTGGATAGCGCCCACCTGGAAGGTACCGAACAGGTCGCGCAGGTAGGCCGGCACGGTGGCGAACCCGCCGCCGTAGAACGAGATGATGATGAACGCGAGCACGACGTAGAGCGCCGTCGTAGTGGAACCGAGGAGCGCGAGCAACACGTACGCGACGGTTCCGACGCCCAGGTACACCATGTAGATGCGTTTGCGGCCGGTGACGTCCGAGGTGGACGACCAGACGAACCGGCCGCCCATGTTCGCGATCGATAGCAGACCCACGAAGCCACCGGCGACAACGGCGGTCACAAGCGACGTTCCGTCGGGCTGGCGGAAGAAGTCCTGAATCATCGGGGCGGCCTGCTCGAGGATGCCGATTCCGGCGGTTACGTTGCAGAACAGAACGATCCACACGAGCCAGAATTGCTTGGTCTTGATCGAGTTCGCCGCGGAGACGTTATTGCTCGTGACGAGCGCCTTGGCCTTGACCTTGCTGGTGTCGAAGCCGACGGGCTTCCAGTCCGCTGCGGGCACCTTGATCGTGAACGCACCGAACATCATGTAGGCGAGGTAGATGACGGCGAGCGTGAGGAAGAGCTTGGCGACCGCGTCGCCGCTCGCGACCCAGCCCTCGACTCCCGAGTTGGGGTCGTAGAAGGCCATGAGGGCGGTGGAAACAGGGCTCGCGATGAGCGCGCCACCGCCGAAGCCCATGATCGCCATGCCGGTCGCGAGTCCTGGGCGGTCGGGGAACCACTTGATCAATGTCGACACGGGCGAGATGTAGCCGATACCGAGACCGATGCCGCCGATGAAGCCGTAGCCCAAGTAGACGAGCCAGAGCTGGCTGGAGAAGATTCCCATCGAACCGATGAGGAACCCGCTCGACCAGAACAGGGCCGCGACGAACATCGCCTTGCGCGGACCGCTGCGGTCGACCCAGGTGCCCATGATGGCGGCGGAGAGGCCCAGCATCACGATCGCGATCGAGAAGATGAACCCGATCTGGGTGAGGCTCACATCGAAGTGCTCGACAAGGGCGGTCTTGTAGACGCTGGTGGCGTAGGCCTGGCCGATGCAGAGGTGCACCGCGAGAGCTGCCGGGGGAATGAGCCAGCGGTTGAATCCCGGCGGGGCGATGGTGTGGTCGCGGTCAAGCCAACTCATATGTCTTATCTCCTCGTTGAGACGAACGCGGAACGCCAAACAGTAGCGGCACATCCGCCCCTGCTGGGCATCTCGGGCCCACCGTCGGCCGATCGGCCGCGATTGCCACAGTAGCTTCTTCTTTCCCTTCAGGAAACATGCATTTGCATTCTCGGTCGATTACTTTGCATATTTCGGGGCAAGATGGGGTCATGACACGTGGAGCACCGGTCGAGGACATCAACGAAGACAACCTCACCATCAAGAAGCCCAAAAAGTCCGCAGCAGGCGTAGAAGCGGTGCTTGTCGCGCTCGA
>JAJAZI010000172.1 GCA_026785785.1 Microbacteriaceae bacterium | reverse complement strand
CCGTAGCGGGCGACCGTCTCGGCGATATCGATCGACACGGCTTGCGGAATCGGGAACTTCGAGTAGCGCTCGAGGGTGGCGAGCATGTCGGCGGCCTCGTGGCCGGCGGCGCGCGCATTCCACAGGCCGAGCCTCGTGATGCGGTAGGTGTGGATGTGCTCCGGCGCCCGCTCGAGCTCGGCGAACACTGCGAGATCGTGCCGTGCATCCTCCGCCTGGGGGTGGGCCACCTCAAGCAGCACCGTGCGGTCGCTCTGAACGATGAGGGGTCCGGGCAGCTGTGGCGCGGTCTCGGCTGCTGAATTCACCCCGAAAGTCTAACCGCGCTCCGCACCGCGAATGCCGTGTGCCCGGATTTGTCAGGAAAGGTCGGTCGCGGGGGCCACCCTGGTGATGCTCGACAGGGGAAGCGTGCGCTCGATCGCGGAGCGGCGATCGCGTGCCCGCAGCCGGCCGCCTGCGATGCTCGTCGGTTCGAGCTGGTAGTCGACGACGGTGCCGTTGGGCATTGTCACGCTCACGGTGAGGGCGGCCTTGAGCCGGATCGCGGTGTCGAGCTGCCGGGCGAGCCAGGCATCCGCCGCCTCCTCCGGCTCGCTGTCGCCGCCGAGTCGCAGTCGCGCGATCAGTTCCTCGATGGGGTCCGGACCCACCGAGCCAGCCGAACGCGCGTGGCGCCGGCGGCGGAGGGCGACGATCTCGGCATCCGCGTTCTCGGCCGCGACCGGATAGCGGGCGTCGCTGAGGTTCCAGAACACCGTTTCGAGCGGGAAGCGGCTGACCAGCCGGTCAGAACCGACCCGCGTGAAGCCGAGCACCGACAGGTTTTGGTCGACGAGAACAGTGTCGAGCAGATGCGCGTCGTCGCTGCGCGCGTAGCTCTTCGGCTCGAGGGCATCCCTGCTGTTGCGCTCCGGCAGCGCGCCGGCGCGCAGCAGTCCGTATCGGGTGGATGCCTCGGTGATGAGGTAGTCGAGCGGCTGCGGGATCCCCGTGAGCGAGATACCCCGGAGGAACTCACGCACGCTCGCGGCCGATTCGCCCGCCGCCATCGCCCGGTTCATGCTCGAGGCCGACACGCGGTAGCTCGACGCGAGCGAGCGGCTCTCAGCATCCGCGAGCGAGCGCAGGCGCCCGTCGACCTGCGGGGTGAGGGGGCCGGGGGCGACGATCGAGAGGTCGTGCTGCAGGTAGACCTGCTCGACCTCGCGGGGCAGGAGCGGTGCCATGACGCTCTGCGCGGCATCCAACCCCGAGGTGAACAGGGCGAGGCCTGGGGTGCTCGGGGCGTGGTTGGCGGTGATGCCGAGAAGCTCGGCGGCTTCCGTGTAGGCGGCGACCCGCTCGTCCATCCAGTCGCCGCCGGCCGGGTAGAGCCAGTCGACGAACCGGCGGAGGCCCGCGCCCCAGAGAGAGTGGCTGCGCTCGCCGAGGAGCCGGCGGATGTCGGCGGGGAGCCGCTCGAACCAGCCAGCGGCGAGAGCGCGCCAGCGTGCGCCGGAGGATTCCATCAGCCAGGCGCCGCCGGCGTCGGTGATGAGCCACGAGCCCGCCTCGCGGGCGACGAGCCCCGCGGCATCCGCGATCGCGAGGAGGCGCCCGACGCCCGCGAGGTCGACGGCCATCGCGTTGGCGAGCCGTTTGGTGTCGGGCAGGGCGATGCCGCCCTTGGCCAGCTCGCGTGCCGGCTCGCGTTCGAGCTCGACGAGGAGCTCGGTGATCCCGGTGGTCGCCGCGAACGCGCGCTCGGAGGCGACGCGGTCGATGAAGCGCAACTCGGTCTCCGCCGCGGGCTCGAGCGCCGCGAGCGGCAGGCCGGTGGCGAGCTCGGGCAGGCCGGGGAGTCCAAACGCCGGCCAGGAGCGCACCTGCTGGGCGACGCTGTCGTAGGCGGTGAACCGCTCGATCCCCTCGGCATCCGTCTCGCTGTCGGCGAGCAGCAGCGAGACCGCCGTCGACGCGCGCACGGCAATGTCGGACTCGGGCGGCGCCTCGGCGTAGCTGTCGAGCAGCGCCGCGACGTCTGCGGCGGTCGAGCCTCCGGAGCGTGACCCGAGCTCGGCGATGGCCGCGATCGTCGCGAGGGTGCCGCGATCGAGATGGGTCAGCTGCTGCTGCACGGATGCCTGGTCGAGCAGCGCCTCGGCGAGGTCGAAGAAGTCCTTGATTCCGCTGGCGCGGATTTCACGGGCTCGGGTGGCCGCGGCGAGCCGCGCGTCGTCCATCGCCCGCAGTCGAGTCGCGAGCGAGAAGGTGTCGCTCACGGTCGAGGCCCGCGGCAATCCGTCGCCATCGTCGGATTGAGCACGCCTATCTACCCTGCGATGGGCGCTGGCGTTTCTGGGGCCCTCGCGCCTGCGCCTCGGCGGCCTCGCGTGACCGGCGCTTCGCGCTCACGATCACGAGGGCGACGAGCAGCACGATAGCGAATGGCAGGCCGAAGAACGGGGCAACGAAGACCGCGGGCCAGACGCCGGTGGCGAAATCCGCCCCGACCATGCCCGTGGCGGTTCCGATGATGATCGCGAGGAACGAGGCGATCGAGATCACGATCACCGCCACCATCATGTACGCGAGAATTCGCTCTGCGCGATAAATGGATCCCGGAGTTTGTTTTGCCACAAGCACAAGAATAGAGGTACGCCAGTGCCCGTAGGCTTAGAGGTGCCAGCCACAAGAGAGAGGTGCAGCCATGCCTACCGGCAAGGTCAAGTTTTATGACGACGATAAGGGCTTCGGCTTCATTACGTCGGATGAAGGCCAGGAGGTCTTCCTGCATGCTTCAGCGCTGCCCGCTGGTACGACGGTCAAGGCCGGTACCAAGCTCGAATTCGGCATCGCCGACGGAAAGCGCGGCGCCCAGGCGCTGTCGGTGCGCGTGCTCGAGGCGCCGCCGAGCATGGCGAAGCTGAACCGCCGGTCGGCCGACGACATGGCTGTAATTGTGGAGGATCTTGTGAAGGTGCTCGACGGCATCGGCGCGGATCTCAAACACGGTCGGTACCCCAGCTCGAGCCACAGCAAGAAGGTCGCGGCGATGCTCCGCGCGGTTGCGGAACAGCTGGATGCCTGAGCGCGAGGCGACCCAGGCCGACTTCGACCTGGCCCATGAGGCTCTGCTCGAGATCACGACGGCCGACACCATCGGGGCCCCGGCGGGTTTCGTGGACGAGGGCGACGGCGCGATCTCGGTGTTCTTCGAGTCCGAAATGGCCGGTTACCCGGGCTGGCGCTGGACCGCGAGCATCGCGCACGTCGACGGCGCCGAGCCGACGGTGCTCGAGGTCGAGCTCATGCCCGGCGACAACGCGATTCTGGCGCCCGACTGGGTGCCGTGGGTCGACAGGCTGGCCGAGTACCGGGCGTCGCAGGACGCCGCGGCATCCGACGATTCCGACGAGGATTCGGACGAGGACTCCGACGAGGACTCCGACGAGGACGAAGCGGTCTCTCGCGGCTCGGTGCTGCACGCCGGCGACCTCGACGGGGTCGACATTGACGATATCGACGTGGATGCCGTTGGTGACGACGACGATGACGATGGCGATGACGACGATGACGATGGCGATGACGACGACGACGATGATGACGATGATGACGATGACGATGACGATGACGAGGATTCGAGCGACGGCGACCCGGTAGTCGGAGACCTCGATGATCACGTCATGGACGACGACGAGATCAGCCGGGGATAGCCCTCAGCGCTGGCGGTGGTGGGTGTAGATCAGCCCGAGAAGGCCCAGCCCGACGCCGATCGCGCAGGTCAGAATCCACCATCGATTGTCGCCCTCCGCGGTCGGCACGAGGACGAGGAGCGCGATGAGCCAGGCCCCGGTTCCGACAAGCACGGCCTTGCGGTCGTCTGTATTCACGGGCGCCGGGTCGGGCCGCCGATCGGCATCATTGAGCCAGATTCGCATGGTTACAGGCTACCCACGACGAACTCGATCGCGCGGGTGAGCTGGCGCACGTCATCCGGCTCGATCGCGACAAACGTCGCAGCCCGCAACTGGTTGCGGCCGAGCTTGCGGTAGGGCTCCGTGTCGACGATGCCATTCGCGCGCAGCACCTTGGCGACTGCCGCCGCGTCGATGCGCTCGTCGAAGTCGATCGTGACGACGACCTGCGAGCGGTGGGCCGGGTCGGCGACGAACGGGGTCGCGTAGTCGACGCTCGCCGCCCAGTCGTAGAGCACCGACGAAGATTCGGTCGTGCGGGCGCTCGCCCAGGCGAGTCCGCCGTTGCCGTTGATCCACTCGATCTGACTCTCGAGCAGCAGCAGGGTCGAGAGCGCGGGGGTGTTGAGGGTCTGCTTGAGGCGCGAGTTGTCGACCGCGTTCTTGAGGCTCAGGAACTCGGGGATGTAGCGGCCGCTCGCGGCGACCATCTCGACCCGCTCGAGCGCGGCGGGGGAGAAGAGCGCGAACCACAGGCCGCCGTCTGAGGCGAAGTTCTTCTGCGGGGCGAAGTAGTAGACGTCGGCCTGGGCCGCGTCGAAGTCGATGCCGCCCGCCGCGCTCGTCGCATCGACCACGGTGAGGGCTCCCGCGTCGCCGTGCACCCGCTCGACCGGGGCCATGACGCCCGTCGAGGTCTCGTTGTGCGGCCACGCGTACACGTCGATTCCCGGCTGCACATCGACCGTGCTGAGCGATCCGGCGGCGGCGTTGATCACGTGCGGCGCCTCGAGGAACGGGGCCGCCGCAGCGGCAGCGAACTTCGACCCGAACTCGCCGAAGGTGAGATTCTGGCTGCGCCTCTCGATCAGCCCGAATGCCGCCGCATCCCAGAACGCGGTCGACCCGCCGTTGCCCAGAACAACCTCGTAGCCGTCGGGCAGGTGGAAGAGCTCGCCGAGCCCGTGCTGCACTCGCCCGACGAGGTTCTTTACCGGCGCCTGCCGGTGCGAGGTGCCGAGGATACCGGCACCGGCACCAGCGAGATAGGCGAGCTGCTCCGTCCTGACCTTCGAGGGGCCGCATCCGAATCGTCCATCGGCGGGCAGGAGGTCGGTGGGAATGGTGATCTGCGACATGCGCCGATTCTATCGAGACGCGCGCGGCAGCCCTCGAACCGGAAGCGGCGGCCGTCAGGTTAGGCT
>JAJAZI010000171.1 GCA_026785785.1 Microbacteriaceae bacterium | reverse complement strand
GCTTCACCCGCGAATCAAGAAATACCCGCCCACATCGCGGGCTCGCGCGGGTGAAACGCAGTATGGCGGGTAGAACGCGCCATCGCGGGTGAAACGCAGCATGGCGGGTAGAACGCGCCCTCGCGGGCATATGCGTGCCCAGGCGAGGTGCAACGATCCTGGTGTCGGCCCCAATCGCGCGCTCGCGCACGCCGAGAGTACGGGTTTCGGCTCTTACCCGACTCAGGGAAGAACCGATTTCCGTACTCTCAGCGCCGAAGGCCGACACCAATGGCAGTCACAACCGCAGCGCCCGGGCCCGACGACGCCGCGCACGCCGAGAGTACGGGTTTCGGCTCCGCGCGGGTACAACGCGCATTCGCGGTCGCACCTATTCCTCAACGCACCGCGTGTCAGCCCCAGTGGGGCGGCTTGTCGGCCTTCAGTCGCTCGTCGTTCTCGTTTTCGGCGTGACTCGCGGGCTCCTTCTGCGGTGTCGGATCGCTCCCCGGCACGGCCTGTGTCGTGACGCGCCGACGCCGACGCGTGCCCGCTGCTCGTGAGCCAACTTCCTCGCCGGCCGCCACATCGGGTCGCGGGGCCTCGCCAGCCGCCACATCGGGTCGCGGGGCCTCGCCAGCCGCCTCATCGGGTCGCGTGGCCTCGCCGGCCACCTCGTCCCGTCGCGTGGCCTCGCCGACCGCCACATCGGGTTGCGGGGCCTCGCCGGTCGCCGCGTCGCCCACCCCGAACTCCTCCGGAGCCCCACCGGACGCGGCCTCCGACCCCGTTAGGTCGCTACTGGAGTAAGCGGTCAATGATCCGGATCGGCTCGGTGCGCGGCGCCTCACTCACACCGAGCATCGTCGCGATGTGGTCGGCGACGGCGTCCGGGTTGCTGAAGAGCTCGAACGAATGCACGCGCAGGTAGTGCCAGCCCAGCCGGCGGAGCATCTCGGGGCGCAGGCGCAGCGACTCGCGCAGGCTCGACGCCTGGCCGCCCGATCCACTCATGAGCCGCGAGTCGGTCTCGATCGTGAGGCACATGCCTCCGTGCGACGCGACGAGTCCGAGCTTGCCGCGGTGCCCGACGGCCACGCGGAGGCCGCGAAGGCGGAGTCGGCGAGCGAGGTCGACGAGCATCGGGTCGGTGCTCGGGGTCGCGACCTCATCGAGTCGGCGCGCGGACGCATCCGCGAGGATCTCGGCGAGGGCGACCGCGCCGTAGTTCATGCGCGATTCATCGATGTCGGATGGCTCGAAGCAGGTCACGATCACCATTGAACGCCGGGCACGGGTCATCGCGACGGCGAGCAGGCGCTCGCCACCCGGATGCCCGAGGGCGCCGAAGTCCGACAGCATCCGTCCGTGGGGGGTTCGTCCGTAGCCGATCGAGAAGATCACCCGGTCGCGGCTCTCGGCCACCGCCTGGTCGATCGTCGTGACGGTGAACGGCTCCTCGGAGTCGCCGAGCAGGAACTCGTTGTACTCCGGACGGGTCGCGACGGCAGTCAGCACGGCCTGCTGAACCCGCACGACGTGCTTGGCGCTCGCGGTGATCACCATGAGGGATTCGCGGGGGCGGATGGCGGCGTGCTCGAGCACGAGCTCGACGACGCGCTCGACCTCGGCGTCGACGCTCTCGACCGCCCCTGAGTCGGGATCGGGCATGCCGTGGCCGTTGGGCACGAAGTCGAGTCGCAGGCTCGGATGGCCGAGGAACGATCCCGCCCACGGAAGCGAGTCGATCTTGCCCGCGTAGAACCGTCGGTTGACGAGCTCGGCGAGGTCCTCACCGCCGGCCCGGTAGCTGCGGGTGAGCGAGAGGGTCGGCAGCAGGGTGCCCAGGCGCGCAAGCGCGGAGTCGGCGTGTGCCGCGTCGAGGTCGGGTTCGGCCGGGGGCGGCTCGGCCTGCTCGAAGTCGTCCGCGATCGAGATGCGGAACGGTACCGGGGTCTGCGTGACGGGGTCGCCGAACGCGACGGCCTGCTTCGCCCGCCTGATCGACCCGACGCTCTCGGCGAGGGTCATCGCGCCGGCATCCACGAGGATCACGGTGTCGATCGACATCGCGTCGGTGATGCTGTCGACCTCGTACGGCGAGGCGAGCCAGACGGGCGCGATGGCGCGGGCGAGGTGCGGCGCGACAGCCTGCAGGATCGACGACGAGATCGCCGGCCGGCGCAGCGCCATCTTGAGCGCGGCGGCCTCGTCCGGCCAGTCGACGAGCCCGATTTTCCAGTTCTCCGCGAGCTGCCAGCCGAGTAGTTGGGCGCTGCCCGCGGCGTGCGCCTCGTCGACGAGGCGGAAGTCCGCCTCGAGCCGGTCGAGCACCGACGTGTTCGCGCCGAGCAGGGCGCGATCGGATTCGAGCAGCGACTCCAGGGCCGACTGCCACCACGACAATTCGAGTTCGGACGCGACCTCGTCGGCCGGCACGTGCCGCGACGCGAGGTCGGCGATGAGGCCGTCCAGCTCGAGCATCCGCAGGCGCTGGCGAATCTCCACTCGCTCCTGCAGGTTGTTCAGAACATCGGACTCCGCGGCGAGGGCAGTCAGCCGGTCGCCGAGCTCTGCGATGGGCAGGTTGACGAGCTGTTCGCTCGGCGCGGTGACCTTGAGCTGCCGGTTCAGCGACGCGAGGTCCTGCTCGACGCGCTGCCAGGCGGCCTGCACGTCGGCGATGCCCACGGGGATCTCCGGCGGCGCCCCCGCGGCGACGAAGCGCTGCCAGAGCAGCCTCTGCTGCTGGATACGCACGAGGTTGTCGTGGAGGTCGCTGACGTGCACTCCGGGCCGCGCGTACTCGCGGGCGAGCTTCTTCAGCCGGCGACGGTTCGCACCGGACATCTCGGGCGAATCCCGACGCGCCGCGGTGGCGGTGATCAGCTCGCTCAGCGAGCGGTCGAACACGACGGGCAGGAACCGGTCGAGGGTGTCGCGGATCTCGATGAGCAGGCGCAGGTAGACGCCGAGCTGCGAGATGTTCTCGAACGGGCGCATTCGGGTCGCACCGATGAGCTCGCCGGCGCGCACGAGCAGCCTGGGCAGGTCGGTCTGGTGCAACCGCTTGGCGAGGGCGTGGGCGCCGCTCGCCTCCTTGCTCGTCACGAAGGTCGCCCCGTACCAGGGCGAGTCGCCAGGCCCGTACTTGAACTCACCGAGCTGCGCGGCGTGCACCATCGCGTTCGCGGCCTCGACGCGGTCGCTCGCGAGGGCCTCGACTGAGCTGCGACTGAGACGCACCGTCGTCGACGGCGGCTCGGGCAGGAGGGCGAGCCGGGACAGCTCGCTCAGGCAGTCGAGCACCGAGATTCCGAGCACGTCGTCGTCCTTGGCGATCGCGCCCCGGTAGTCGAGCAGCACGCGGCGCAGTCGCACGAGCGCCTCGTCGACCTCGCCGATCTGCGGCTGCTTCGCCTTCTCGTTGCGCCCGATCGACTTGATCAGGTCGCGCCGGAGCGTCGACGGTGCGACCGCGAGGCCGGCAAGCCCTATCTCGCCGAGGCGCGCTCGGATGCCGGACAGGCTCGAGCGGCGCGGGCTCACGATGAGCACGCGCTTGTTCTGGGCGACCAGGCTGCCGATCGCGTTGACGATCGTCTGAGTGCCGCCGGTGCCGGGGAGCGTCTTGACAACGACGGAGTTGCCGGCGGCGATCTGCGCGACGACATTCTCCTGCTCCGCGTCGGCGTCGAGCAGCAGCGTGTCGGTCTCGGGCGAGCGGAGGTCCTGGTGCTGGGGCTCGACCGGCGCGAAGCCCTCCTTCACACTCCAGCGGGCATTGGCGTTGCTGGCGAGCGCGTCGAGAATCGGATGCTCGAGCTCGGCGGCATCCAGCACCATGCGGTTCTGCACGTCGGCGAACGACGAGACGACGAGCCTCGGCTGCACGTTGAACCATTCGAGATGCGAGGTGAGTCCGCGCAGCCGGTCGATGACCGGGTTGGGCTTGAACGAGCCGTCGGACTCGGCGAGGGCCGCGAACGCGGCGGCGTCGAGCTGGATGTCGAACTGGGTCTTGAGAGCGCGCTCGAGCTCGGGGTTCAGGACGGCGACACCGCGCAGTCGCAGCTCGAAGTCGCGGCCGTAGCGGCGGATGGCGAGCGGGCGCAGCAGGATGGGCGCGCAGAAGTCCTGTGACTCGAATTGCCAGTCGGCGATGCCGATGCCGAGATGCACGGAATCGATCCCCCGTGCGGTGGCGAGCTCGACGCCCTTGGTTGCGATCGCGCTGGCGGCCATCTTGGCCGCGCGGAGGGCGAGGTCGTCACGGATGAGGCTGGACAGCAGGGTCGTCTTGCCGGTGATGAACTGCGCGAGCCCGCCCGGATGGGTCGTGCTCAACTCGATGCGGGTGCGGGGGGCATCGACGAAGTGGAGCAGCGGCGAGCGGCCGCCGCCGCGGGACAGCTCGTCGCGCCAGCCCGTCCAGGTCGGTTCGGCAACGTTTCCGAGCCGGTACGACGGGTCGCCCGACACGAGGGAGTAGGGACTGGTCACTTGTCTCTCCGCATGGGTGGGGTTCTCGTCGGATTCGGACAGGGAGTCCCCGGTCTCTTCTCGTTTCTCAGCACGCCACACATCGACACCATAAGCGGGAACGCTGAATCCGCTGGGAGAAGGCGTGGAGTTTCACAGGACACGTAAAATGCTCGACATGCCAGCCCTCACCGTTCTCGAGCTGACCGCGGTCGGCGACTCGAGCGCGGTCGTCGGTGCCGGGATCGGCGCGATCACGATCGGGCTGCTGTTCGCGGCCGCGCTCGCGGTCGGTTTCACCGTGCTCATCCGCCGCGGCCGAGCCGCCCGCACCGCCCCGAAGCGGGATGAGATCGGCCGCCGCGGGAATATCGCGCTCGTGCGTCTGGACGATGAAGTCGCCTCGATGCACGACGAGCTGGGCTTCGCCGTCGCGCAGTTCGGCGACGCGCGCGCCTCCGCGCTCGCTGCGGCGCTGGCGAGCGCGAGCGCGAACCTCGCGAGCGCCTTCGCGCTCAAACAGCAGCTCGATGACTCCGTTCCCGACACCCCGGCCCAGCAGCGCGAGTGGAACGGGCAGATCTTAATGCTCTGCGAGACGGCGAGCGAGCGTCTCGCGGCCGAGCGTGCAGTCTTCGACTCCCTGCGCGGCTCCGAGCGCGACGCCCCGCACGACCTCCAGGCGGTGCGCGAGCTCATCGACCGGGAGCAGGGCCGGCTTCCCGGGGCCCGCGAGCTGCTCACGCGTCTGCGCTCCCGGTACGCGCCGGCCGCCATCGCGCCGGTGCGCGAGAGCCCCGACGAGGCGGAGCGGCTGCTCGACGCCGCCCGGACCAGCGCCGACAGCGCCGCGGAGAACCTCGATGAATCGGGAGCGACCGCGGTGTCGGCGTCGATCCGCTCGAGCGAGCAGCACGCCCGCCGCGCGGCGCAGCTGCTGGACGAGATCGAGCGGCACGCCGCCGCGATCGAGTCGGCGAGCGGGCGGCTCGCGTCGCTTATCGACGAAGCACGCTCCGAGGCCGCCGCGGCCAGGGCAGTGCGCGACTCCCCACCCGATCCGGCCACCGGTTCGGCCATCGCCGAGGCGATCGCCTGGGTCGAGCGCACCCTCGCGGAGGTGGCGACGAACGGCGCCGCGGATCCGGATGCCGCGATCGCGCGCATCCGGGCGACGGCCGACGCGCTCGACACCGCCCTCGCGGGGGCGCGTAACCAGCAGCAGCGGCTGACACACGCCCGCGAGGCGCTCGACGGCGCGCTTCTCACCGCGCGGAGCCAGATCGACACGACCCGCGCCTACATGTCCGGACGGCGGGCGGGCGCCGAGGCGCGCACCCGGCTGGCCGAGGCCGAGCGACTGCTCGCGCTCGCCGAGGCGGAATCCGACCCCGTCATCGCGCTCGACACTGCGCGCGGCTCAGCCACTTATTCGCGGGATGCCGACGCGCTCGCGCGCTACGACCTCCTGTGAGAGCGCCTTGGACGAGCGCCACAGGGACCCGTCGATGACTGTGCCCGCGGCATCCGCCCCGCACGTCGTGGTCCTGGTGTGCGAGCGCGCGACGACGACCGCCGGTGACCGAATGCTGCTGGTGGGCGTCGTGGCCGAGGTCACGGGCGTGCCCCGGGCCGAGGTGGTGGTCTCACGGCGATGTGCACGGTGCGGGGGCGACCACGGCCGTCCGGTTCTCGTCCGCTGCGGCGAGCGCGGCGTGGAGGGCATCGATCTGAGCCTGAGCCGTGCCGGGCGATCCGTGGCGATCGCGGTATCGTTCGCCGGGCCCGTCGGCATCGACATCGAGAGTGTCGCCGCGGCATCGCATGCGGGACTCGACGACGTCGCGTTCGGACCGCCCGAGCGCGAACGGCTGGCCAGCGCGGACGGCTCCCCCGCCCTCCGCACCGCAATGTGGACCGCGAAGGAGGCCGTGCTGAAGGCGACGGGCGACGGCTTGCGCGTGGACCCGCGCGAACTCGAGGTGTCGTTCGTGGGACCGATGCGAGGCTCGCCGCCCCGCCCCGCCCTCGCCGGTTGGCCGGGAGCGCCGGTCCCCGTCGGGTCGTTTCACCTCAGTGCACTCGATGTCGCGCCCGGCCTGGTCGGCACGATCGCGGTGATCGCACCCGCGCGGCCGGACATCCGACAGCTCGCGCCTGCCGCGCACCAGTCCGCGGCTCCCTGAATCAGAGCGGCGGCAGCGCCGCGCTGAACACCCAGCGGTCAACGAGCTGCTCGATGACGCCGTCGTCCGCGTAGCCAGCGAAGAAACTCACGAATCCGGCGGCGGAGATGCCGGCGTGGCGGTGCGCGGCAACGAACGCCCGGAGCGCCTCGAAGAATCTCCGGTCGCCCAACTGCACCCGCACGGCATGCACGGCGAGCGCCCCGCGCTTGTAGATCCGGTCGTCGAACATCGCCCCCGGCCCCGGGTCGCCGACGACGATGTCCTGGGGCAGCGCGTCGATCATGCGGTAGTGCTCCGCGGCGCTCGTCCCGATCGCCGGGCCGCCGCTCTCCTGCGCCCACAACCATTCCGAATAGCAGGCAAAGCCCTCGTGCAGCCAGATGTCGCGCCACCGGGTGATCGTGAGGCTGTTGCCGAACCACTGGTGGGCGAGCTCGTGCGCGATGAGCCGGTCGCTGCCGTGGGCGCCGTCGATGTGGTTGCGTCCGAAGACGGCGAGGCCCTGCGCCTCGAGCGGGATCTCCAGCTCGTCGGCGGTGACCACGACGGAGTACGACGAGAACGGGTACGGCCCGAACCGGTCGCAGAACAGCGCGAACATGTCACCGAGGCGCTCGAAGTCGACCTTCACGACGCGCGCGAGGCTAGGCGGAAAGTAGGCCGTCTGGACCACGGGCTCGGTGCCGAGCTGCGTGGAGACGTACCGGCCGATCTGGATCGTCGCCAGGTAGCTCGCCATCGGTTCGGCCGACTCGTACACCCACGTCGTGCGGCCCGACCGCGCCGTGCGGGAGACGAGGCCGCCGTTGGCGACGACGAGGTAGGGCGACTCGCAGGCGAGTGAGATGCGGTAGGTCGCCTTGTCGCTCGGGTGATCGTTGCTGGGGAACCAGGATGCCGCGCCGTTCGGCTGGCTCGCGACCAGCACCCCGTCGGTGAGCTCCTCCCAGCCGAGGTCGCCCCAGCGGCCGCGGATCGGGCGCGGCGCCCCACGATAACGCACGACGATCTCGAACTCGTCCCCGTTCTCGATCGCGGTGTCGAGCATGACGGTGAGCTTGCGACTGGCGTGGGTCGTCTTGCGCGGCCTCGCCCCGTTGACGGTGACCTTCTCGACGCTCAGGCTGGCGAAGTCGAGGCTGAAGCGCTCCAGCCGCATGGTGGCGCGAGCCGTAATGACGGCCGTCGCCGAGAGCCGGTTCGTCGCGACGCGGTAGTCGAGGTCGAGGTCGTAGTGCTCGACGGTGTATCCGCCGTTGCCGGTCGCCGGCAGGTACTCGTCTCCGAGTGACGCGGAGCCGTAGCTCGATGATCTGGACGGCACGGTGGTCAAGTATTCCACGGCGGCGATTGCCACGGCGCGATCGGGTTGCCCGCCCAGAGCGATCCGCCCGGCACCCGCTCACCGCGCATCACGAGCGAGGCTGGTCCGACGGTCGCGTTCTCGTCGAGCGATGCGGCCGGAAGGATGACCGTGTGCGGCCCGAGGGTCGATCCGGCACGCAGCTCAACAGTGTCGAGCTGCATGACCCGGTCGTGGAACAGGTGCGTCTGCACGACGCATCCGCGGTTCACGGTTGCCCCGTCCGCGATCGTGACGAGGTCTGCCTCCGGCAACCAGTACGACTCGCACCACACGCCGCGGCCCACGCGCGCGCCGAGGGTGCGTAGCCAGAACGCGAGCGCGGGAGTGCCGGTGGCGGCCGAGGCGAACCAGGGGCGGGCGACCATCTCGACGAAGGTGTCGGCGACCTCGTTGCGCCAGATGAACGACGACCAGAGCGGATGCTCGGAGACCGTGATCCGGCCCACGAAGAGCCACTTCGCGCACGTGGTCGCCCCTGCCGCGACCGCGCCAGCCGCGAGCATGACCACTCCCGACAGCGCGACGGTGGCGCCGAGCCCGAGCACTGACCAGAGCACGCCGAGGGTGACGAGCACGCCGAGCGCGATGAGCGCCGTCACGATGACCGGCACGATCCGCAGCACCTCCCAGAGGGCGCGCGCCACGCGGAGGCGCGTCGGCGGGTGGAAGGTGCGCGCCTCGTCGAAGTCGGTAACGGTGCGTCGCAGCCGCACGGGCGGGTTGCCGAGCCAGCTTGAGCCGCGCTTGGCCTTGCGCGGGGTCGCGGACAGCACCGCGACGAGGCCGTTGCGCGGCACGGTGCGGCCCGGCCCGATCATCCCGCTGTTGCCGAGGAACGCGCGCCGGCCGATCTTGGCGCGGCCGATGCGCAGCCAGCCGCCGCCGAGCTCGTAGGTGGCGACCATGGTGTCGTCGGCGAGGAAGGCGCCGGGCGCAATTGTGGTGAGCGACGGGATAAGCAGCACGGTAGACGCCTCGACGTTCGCGCCGACCTTCGCACCGAGGGCACGCAGCCAGAACGGCGTGATGAGACTCGCGTAGAGCGGGAACAGCAGGGTCCTCGCGCTGTCGAGGATGCGCTCGGTCATCCAGACCTGGCAGCCGATGCGGCTGCGCACCGGGAAGTGCCCGTCCACGAGGCCGATTCCGAGCAGGCGCACGACCGCGATCACCGTGAGCGCGAAGGCCAGCCCCGCGACGACAGTCGCGAGCGGGGTGGCCAGAGCAGCGCGGGTGACCGCCTCGACCGGAGTCTCGGCCTGGCCGATCGCGGCTCCGACGATGACCACGCCGAGCAGGGCCGCGGATGCCGGCATTGCGGCCATCGCGACCGAACCGACCGCGTAGGCGATGAGCCAGCGGGTGCCGCGGGGCGGGCGCTCCGCCGGCCAGGACTTCTTCGCGGAGCCGACGCGCCCCGCGGGGGAACCCGCCCAGCGCTCCCCCGCCGGCACCCGCCCGGAGACGGCGGAGCCGGGCTCGACCTCGGAGCCGCGGCCGATGCTCGTCCCGCCGAGCAGGGTGCTGCGCGAGCCGACCCTGGACTCGGCGCCGATGTGAACGTGGCCGAGACGGAGGACGTCGCCGTCGATCCAGTATCCGGACAGGTCGGCCTCCGGTTCGACCGACGCCCCCTGCCCGATCGACAGCATCCCCGTGACCGGCGGTAGCGTGTGCAGGTCGACGCCGACGCCGATGCGGGCGCCGAGCGCCCGCGCGTAGTAGCTGATCCAGGGGGCGCCAGCGGCGCTCGCGGGGTTCACGAGCAGCGCGACCTGTTCGGCGAGCCACAGCCGCAGGTGCACCGACCCGCCGCGCCGGTAGTTTCCGGGCACGAGTCCGCGCAGCAGCAGCCGGGCGGCGACGACCGTGAGCGCCATCTTGCCGGGCGGGGTGACGAAGATCAGGAATCCGACGCCGATCCACCACCAGGACAGCTGCGGCAGCACCGCGAGTTGCCCCCAGAGCGCGAGCAGGTTGTTGGCGGCGGCGAGGTAGACGAGCCACCTGGCCCCGGCGAGGATGTGCAGCGGGATGCCGAGCAGCGTCTGCGCGATCCGGCTCGAGCGTGGAGTCGGCAGCACCTCGCGGGACTTCGCCCGCGCGAGGGGCACCCGTCCGTCGAGCTCGTCGGCCAGGGAGCCGATCCGCGGGTGGTCGTAGATGTCCGAGACGCGGGTGTCGGCGAAGCGCTCGCGGATGGCGGAGACCAGCTGGGCCGCGGAGAGGGAGCCACCTCCCTGGGCGAAGAAGTCGTCGTCGGGACCGGCGACGGGAACGCCGAGGATCGCGGTCCATTTGTCGGCGAGCCAGCTCGCAGTCGCGGTCAATCCCGCATCCGCCGGCTCCCCCACCGTGGTCGGGAGCGGCCAGGGCAGGGCCGCGCGGTCGACCTTGCCCGAGGTCTTCGTCGGCATCGAGTCGACGATCGCGAGCAGCGGCACGAGCGCGGCCGGGAGCTCGGCGCGGAGGCGCTCGACGGCGGCGACCCGGTCGAACAGCATCGTGGGCTCGGTGAGGGCGAGATAGCCGACGAGGAGGTGGTTGCCGGATGCCGAGACCTGCACGGCCGCCGCCGCGCCGGCCACTCCGTCGAGACCCTGCAGGGCGGCCTCGACCTCGCCGAGCTCGATCCGGCGCCCGCCGAGCTTGACCTGGTCGTCGGCGCGACCGACGAAGATGAG
>JAJAZI010000170.1 GCA_026785785.1 Microbacteriaceae bacterium | reverse complement strand
CTCGGCCTCGTCGTCGCGGCGATCGCGACGCCGCTCGGGGCTGCGGCGGCGCGCGCGCTCACGATGGGGACCGTGCGCTGGCCGCGCGCCGTCGGGCTCGTGCTGCTCGCGCCGATCGCCCTGCCGCCCTTCGCCGCCGTCATGGGGCTCAACGTGGTGCTGCTGCGCGCCTACGTGCCGCCGCTCGCCGGCCTCGTGCTCGTGCTCGTCGTCATCGCGCTGCCCTACACGACCTTCGCGATGCGCGTCGCGTACGCGGCCCACGACATCCGGTTCGAGGAGGAGGCACGCACTCTCGGCGCCTCGCCGTGGACCGTGCTCTGGCGGGTACACATTCCGCTCGTCGCCCCCGCCCTCGCCCGGGCTGCGTTCCTCGCGTTCCTTGTCGGCTGGAGCGACTACATCGTCACGGTCATCGTCGGCGGTGGCGCCGTCGTGAGCCTGCCGCTCGTGATCGCCTCGAGCGCAGCCGGCATCGGCAACGACTCGGCCGTCGCGATCCTCTCGCTCACCGCGATCCTGCCCCCGCTCGCGCTGCTCCTGCTGCTCGGCCTCGCCGGACGCCGGGGCACCGCGTCCCGCCGGCGCCGCGCCGATCCTGTTGATCTGCGCTCGACCCGGTCCCGACTGCACGAACCTGGAGCCACCCGATGACCTCCCACCTCCTCCTCGACGCCGTCTCGAAGCGCTTCTCGAACGACCACGCGCCCGCGCTGGATGCCGTGACCCTCGACGTCGCGGCGGGCTCCTGCACCGCGATACTCGGCCCCAGCGGCTCGGGAAAGAGCACGATCCTGCGCGTCATGGCCGGCCTCGATCCGGTGACCTCGGGCCAGGTGCTCGTCGACGGCGTGGATGTCGCGGGCCTCGCCCCCGAGCGCCGCGGGATGGGCATGGTGTTCCAGCGTCCGCTGCTGTTCCCGCACCTGGGCGTGCTCGACAACGTCGCCTTCGCCGACCGGGTGCGCGGGGTACCCCGCGCGGCGGCCAGGCGCAACGCCGAGCTCTACCTCGACATGGTGCAGCTCGGCGGCTACGGGCGTCGGTCGGTGCGGGAGCTCTCGGGTGGGCAGGAACAGCGCGTCGCGATCGCCAGGGTGCTCGCGGCCCGGCCCCGCGTGCTGCTGCTCGATGAGCCGTTCAGCGCGCTGGACCCCGAGCTGCGCTCCGACATGCACGCGCTCATCGACGACATCCGCTCCGCCCTGGCGCCGACGATCGTGCTGGTCACCCACGACCGCGACGAGGCGTCGGCGGTCGCCGACCGGATCGCGGTTCTGCATGAGGGCGAGCTGCTGCAGCACGACACCGTCGACGGCGTCTACACCCGCCCAGCGTCGCTGCGCGTCGCGCGGCTCATGGGCGGGCTGAACGAGGTCCCGGGAATGATCGTGGACGGAACGCACGTCTCGGGGCTCGGGCGTGTTCCGCTGGATGCCGGACGCGACGTTTCTGATGGTTCCGCGACCCTCGTCGTGCGGCAGGAGGCAATCGGCGTGCGGGCGCTCGGCGTGCGGGCGCTCCCCGGGGATGCGGCCGTGGGCGAGGTCGTGGGCAGGGTCACCGGCGTCCGCAATCTTGGTGCGCGCCGCCTGCTCACGATCGTGTTCGGCGCTGGGGGCGCCGCCGACATCGAGCTGAACGCGGAGCTGCCGCCCGGGCAGGGCGTCGAGGTCGGATCGCGGGTCGCGGTGACGTTGCCGCGGGCAGCCGTCTCGACGGTGCGGGCCTAACCGCCCGCTATCGGCTTGTCGTGCCGGTCGAGCGCACGGCCGTCAGGCCATCCGGACGCGACACCATCGCCGGGTCGGCACCGCTGCGGCCGATGAGCGGCAGGAGCTTGCGCAGCCCGATGTTCTCGATCGGGTCGAGCACCGAATGCTGGGTGCAGGCGGGAACGGTGCGGCCGTCCTCGGGGTGGCTCATCGCGTACATGCACGAGCCGAGCCGCTCCTGCGTCTGCGTGATCTTCGGGTCGTCGCTCGTGATGCCCTGCTCCATGAGCGCCCAGGCCGGGGCGACCTCGGCCGCATCCATGAAGTTGTGCACGACGAAGGTCTTGAAGCCGAGCTTGCCCTTGCGGGCCGCGCGGATCATGGTGCCGACGCCGCCGGCGCGCTTCACCACGCGGCGAGCGAGCCCGATGAGCGGCGGGATGTCGCCGGGGTGACCGGCGATCGCGCGGATGATCTTGATCGTCAGGATGTGCTTCGGGACGTCGCCGAAGATCATGCCGCCGAAGTGGTCGAGGAACCGGTCGCGCGCGGCGATGTCGCGCGGGTCATCGGCATCCAGCAGCACGGCGAAGCGGCCGTCGACGCGCATCCCCACGGTCGAGCGGTTGCAGCGGGGGTCGCCGAACTGGGTCGCCTTCCATGGGATCCTGTGGCCGGCGCCCGCTTCGATCTGGTCCCAGACCGCGTCGATGGTGACTTCGGTGAAGTCCTCCTTCCAGCGGCGGTCGTCGCCGATGAAGGCGGCCGGCTGGAACGACAACATGTCGTAGGGCAGGTCGAGCACGTCGCGGGTGACGCTCGCAACCTCGCCGACGTTGGAGGGAGTCACCGTCATGTTGTGGGCGAGGTAGGAGCTGACCCCGTGCTGCCTCTTGAGATCGACGAACATGTTGGCGAAGGTCTCGCGGAACGGGTTGAGTTCGGCCTCGTTGCGGGGGCGCACCGCACCGCGGCGGCCGCGCATGAGCGAGTCGAAGTGGGCGGCGAAGGAGACCTTCGTGAAGCGCGGCTGGCCGTTCTCGTCGAGCACGACGTCGAGCAGGTACTGGTAGGAGAAGTCGCCGTGCGTCATCGACATCGGCTCGCGGCCGAACCTGCGCATGGTCAGCAGAGCCTCGGCGTGGTCCTTGGCCGGCAGCAGGCTCACCTCACCGCCGATGAGCTGCGCGTGGGCGCGTGGGCCGCGCACCCGGTGCAGAAACTCCATCTGCTCGTGCACCTCGGAGAGGGTGTGCTCGCCGTCGATGCGCACCTTGTTGGCGTCGGCGGAGTGGTAGCAGGGGGAGCAGGTCAGGTCGCACTTGGGGAAAACCCCGTGGGTGCCCTCGCAGCCGACGGCGCAGCGGCCGAGCAGCTGGTTGTCGGTCTTGACGTATTCGGGCAGGTCGGCCCAGCGCTGGTCGAGCGCGATGCGCGAGTGCGGGTGGATCGGCCGGGTCGCGAGCTCAAAGGCACGAAAGGAATGGGCTGCAGACATCGTGCTCGCTTTCGTCCTGCTGGTCTCGTCGGCGAGGTCCGCGCGGTGTCGAGCCTTGCGCCGCCAAGCCCCTCGGTGAAGCCTATTCGGAGCTGGGCCGGGAATCGGATTGGATGCTGGTGGGCGGCGCAGCGGCGGGCTGGCGGCCCCGTCGGCCGCGGTCGGCCGGCTTCCGCCGCCGCACGACATACGCGCAGACGGCGAGCACGATGAGGTCGAGGATGATCCAGGCCGCCAGCAGGCCACCGCCGACGCTCCCGCTGCGCTCGTCGCGTGTCGGTGACGCACCGAACGCTGCTGCGGCGTAGGCAGCGGCACCGATCAGCGCGGGGGAGAACATGCCGGCAGCCTACGCCGCGCGGCCCGGAGCATCCGGGCACGCACTCAGAACGTGAAGCCGAGCTCCTCTGGGTAGTCGCCGAGCGCGGTGAGCTGCGTCGCGGACTGCTGCAGGTGCGCGAGGGTGAGGCCCATCGTGCCCGGCCCGAAGCTCACGCGGGAGACCCCGAGTTCGGCGAGGCGCGTGAGCGACACGGAGGTCGGGTTGGAGATGACCGAGATCATGCCGTCGATCTCGTCGAGGGCGCGCTTGACCTTGTCCTCGGTGCCGAGCCCGAGCACGAAGGCGACGTCGGCGCCAGCCGCGAGGTAGGTGTTCGCGCGCACGATCGCGTCGTTCCAGTCATCCGGAGTGCCGGCGAGGGCGTCGACCCGCGCGTTGATCACGAGCGGAACGCCCGACTTGTCGGCGGCGGCGCGAGCCGCGGCGACGCGCGAGACGGCGGTGTCGAGATCGAACAAAGGCGCCTTCGGCTTGCCCGCGCTGTCCTCGATGTTGATTCCGGATGCGCCGGCCTTGATGAGTCGGGCGACGTTGGCCTCGACGCCGGCAGCATCCGGCGAATAGCCCTTCTCGAAGTCGACGCTCACGGGCAGCTCGACGGAGCGGATGATGAGCGCCGCCGCGGCGATGGCCTGGTCGAGGCTGAGGCCCTCGCCGTCGGGGACACCGTGCGCCTCGGAGACCGAGTGGCTGGCCGTCGCGAGGGCCTTCACACCGGGGGCGGCGGCGACGATACGGGCCGTGATCGAGTCCCAGACGTTGGTGACGATGAGCGGGGTGCCGGGCACGTGGAGCGAGCGGAGGAGTTCGGCCTTCTGGACGTTTGATTCGTGAGTCATGCTTCCAGCTAATCGAGGCGCGGCCGGAATGGTTACCCGATGGAGGAGGTTCACAGGAAAACAAGTGCGCCCCGAACCTGTGAGTTGAGCCGCCACGACTCAACTTTTCCGCTGCCGACTTGACAGGCGCCAGAGCTCACTACAAACTTGACACAGCGAGGCTCAAGTACCCCACGTGCCTCGCGACCGACCACGAAGGAGCACTAAGCACATGGCTCGAGCAGTAGGAATTGACCTCGGAACCACCAACTCGGTTGTGGCCGTTCTCGAAGGTGGAGAACCGACCGTCATCGCCAACGCCGAAGGCTTCCGCACGACCCCCTCCGTCGTTGCGTTTACGAAGGACGGCGAGGTGCTGGTCGGTGAGACCGCGAAGCGCCAGAACGTCACCAACGTCGACCGCACCATCTCCAGCGTGAAGCGCCACATGGGCACCGACTGGACCACGAGCATCGACAACAAGAAGTACACCGCGCAGGAGATCTCCGCGCGCATCCTCGGCAAGCTCAAGCGCGACGCCGAGCAGTACCTCGGCGAGCCCGTGACCGACGCCGTCGTCACCGTTCCCGCGTACTTCAACGACGCCGAGCGCCAGGCGACGAAGGATGCCGGCGAGATCGCCGGCCTCAACGTGCTCCGCATCATCAACGAGCCCACCGCTGCCGCGCTGGCCTACGGCCTCGACCGCGGCAAGGAAGACGAACTCATCCTCGTCTTCGACCTCGGTGGCGGAACCTTCGACGTGAGCCTGCTCGAGGTGGGCAAGGACGACGAGTTCTCCACCATCCAGGTGCGCTCGACCGCCGGTGACAACCGCCTCGGCGGCGACGACTGGGACAGCCGTGTCGTGGCTTACCTGATCCAGAAGTTCAAGGAGACCACGGGCGTCGACGTCTCCAAGGACAAGATCGCGATCCAGCGTCTCAAGGAGGCCTCGGAGCAGGCGAAGAAGGAGTTGTCGTCGCAGCTGTCGACGACTATCCAGCTTCCCTACCTCTCGCTCACCGAGAACGGCCCCGCCAACCTCGACGAGGCCCTGACCCGCGCCAAGTTCGAGGACCTCACCAAGGATCTCCTCGACCGTACCAAGAAGCCGTTCCAGGACGTCATCAAGGAAGCCGGAGTCTCGGTGGCCGACATCGCCCACGTCGTGCTCGTCGGCGGATCGACCCGCATGCCCGCCGTCGCCGAAATGGTGAAGAGCCTTCTCGGCGGCAAGGAAGCCAACAAGGGCGTCAACCCGGATGAGGTCGTCGCGGTCGGCGCCGCGCTCCAAGCCGGCGTGCTGAAGGGCGAACGCAAGGATGTCCTCCTCATCGACGTCACCCCCCTGAGCCTCGGTATCGAGACCAAGGGCGGCATCATGACCAAGCTCATCGAGCGCAACACGGCCATCCCGACCAAGCGAAGCGAGACCTTCACGACCGCCGACGACAACCAGCCGTCCGTCGCGATCCAGGTCTTCCAGGGCGAGCGCGAGTTCACCCGCGACAACAAGAACCTCGGAACCTTCGAGCTCCAGGGAATCGCCCCGGCGTCGCGCGGCATCCCGCAGGTCGAGGTCACCTTCGACATCGATGCCAATGGCATCGTGCACGTGTCCGCCAAGGACAAAGGCACTGGCAAGGAGCAGTCGATGACGATCACCGGCGGCTCGTCGCTGCCGAAGGAAGACATCGAGCGCATGGTACGCGAAGCGGAGGAGCACGCCGCCGAGGACAAGGAGCGCCGTGAGGCGGCCGAGATCCGCAACACGGCAGAGCAGCTCGCCTACTCGACGGACAAGCTGCTCAAGGAGAACGACGAGAAGCTGCCGGACGACGTCAAGACCGCCGTGCAGGCGGATGTCGACGCCCTGAAGAGCGCGCTCGCCGGCGAGGATGATGGGGCCATCAAGACCGCGTTCGACAAGCTCAGCGAGTCGCAGCAGAAGATCGGCCAGGCGCTCTACGCGCAAAGCCAAGCCGCTCCTGAGGCCCCGGCCGATGAGGCCGCCGACACCGGTAGCGACGAGGACATCGTCGACGCCGAGGTCGTGGACGACGAGCCCGACAAGAAGTAAGCCGATGTCAGACGAGAAGCAGACCCCACAGGACGGCGACCCGATCGAGCCCGAAACGGCGCCGGAGAATCAGTCGGAAGACGGCGATACGGCCGTGGTGGGCGGCGTTGACGACCTCATCCAGGCCGAGGACGCCGACGTCGAGACCTCGCTGAGCGAGGAGGACGTCGACCTGCTCGCCGAGGCCACACGCGACCTCATCGCCGACATGCGGAACGACATGAAGCGGGCCCAGGCCGAGCTCGTGAACTTTCGGATGCGCGTGGAGCGCGACCGGGCCGCCAACCGGGAGGCGGTGATCGCGGAGGTTCTCCGCTCGCTGCTGCCCGCTATGGATGACCTTGTTCGCGCCGAGAGCCACGGCGACCTCGTCGAGGGGAGCCCGCTTGCTCTCGTCGCGCAGAAGCTTCGCGGCGGGTTCGAGAAGTACGGGCTGCGCCAAGTGGGGGAGAAGGGCGAGCCGTTCGATCCGAACTTCCACGAGGCCCTCGTGCAGCTGCCGTCACCCGACGTCACGGTGAACACCGTGGCCGACGTCATCGAACCGGGCTACGCCCTTGGCGACCGCCTCATCCGCGCCGCCAAGGTCGCCGTTCACGTTCCTGCCGAATAGGAATCGAATGGCTAGCCAGGACTGGTTCGATAAGGACTTCTATGCCATCCTCGGCGTCCCGAAGGACGTCTCGGCGGCCGATCTGAAGAAGGCGTACCGCAAACTCGCGCGGCGGTATCACCCGGATGCCAATCCGGGCGATGGCCCCGCCGAGGCGAAGTTCAAGGAGATCAGCGAGGCCAACGCGGTGCTCGGCGATCTGGAACAGCGCGCCGAGTACGACCAGATGCGTGCGATGGGACCCGGACGTCCCCGCTTCACGGCGGGCGGTGGCGGCCAGGGCGGTGGGTTCGACGACGTCTTCGGCGGCAGGTTCGGCGGAGGCCAGCGTCCCACCTATTCGACGGCCGGGGCCGGTCCCGCCGGCTACGAGGACCTGTTCGGCGGGCTGTTCGGCGGCGGCGGCTTCGGCCAGTCGACCGGCGGCTTCCGCGGAACGGGCGCCCCGACCAAGGGGCGCGACTACACGGCATCCACCGCTCTCGACTTCGCCACGGCGATCAAGGGCGACACGATCCGGCTGCAGCCGTCCGACGGCCGTCCGCTGAACGTCAAGGTGCCGGCCGGTGTCATGGATGGGCAGAAGATCCGGGTGCGCGGCAAGGGCGAGCCGAGCCCGGATGGCGGACAGCCCGGCGACCTCGTTCTGACAGTGTCGGTGCGCAGGCATCCGGTCTTCGAGCGGGACGCGCTGAACCTTCGGGTCGACGTTCCCGTGACGTTCATCGAGGCGACCCTCGGCGCAACGATCGAGGTACCGACGCTCGGTGGCGAGCCGGTGCGACTGCGCGTCGCCCCCGGTACCCCGAGCGGCCGCGTGCTGCGGATCAAGGGTCGCGGCGTCGAGACCGCCAAGGGAACGGGCGACCTGCTCGCGACCGTGCAGGTCGCGGTGCCGTCGCACCTGAACGCCGCCGCGGAGAAGGCGCTCGCCGAGTTCGCCGCCGCGCTCCCGCAGGAGAACCCGCGGCTCGACCTGCTGGACCGCGCGAAGATCTGAGGTCGTCGATGGACGTGAATACCCCGATCTTCGCCATAGCGATGGCGGCCGAGCTCGCGGGGATGCACCCGCAGACCCTCCGCCAGTACGACCGGCTCGGGCTCGTGAGCCCGGACCGCACGGCCGGCAAGTCCCGCCGCTACTCGATGCGCGACGTCGAGCAGCTGCGGGAGGTCGGCCGGCTCACGGCGGAGGGACTCAACCTCGAGGGCATCCGCCGTATTCTGAGCCTCGAGGACCAGGTGTCGCAGCTCGTGTCGCGGGTGCGCGAGCTCGAGTCGGCGCTCGCCGACGAGATGCTCAACCGTCCGGGGCGGCGCGTCTTCGCCGCGAAGGAGTCCGGCTACGTGATCTCGCTGCCGGCCGGAACCCGAGCGCAGCGCAGCAACGAGCTCGTCGTCTGGCGGCCTGTCCGCTGTGACTGACCCGAGTCGACTGGACCGCGCGGATGCCGGGCGGGCCCGCCTGGCAAATCCGGTGTCGTCTACGGTGGACTGATGCCCGAATCGACTTCGTTACCCGCCGGCGCCCACCCGCTGCCCGAGGGGTCCTCCGGCTGGGTGCGGGTGCGCGGCGCCCGGGAGCACAACCTGCGCGGCGTCGACGTCGACATTCCGCGCGACTGCCTCGTGGTTTTCACTGGCGTCTCGGGGTCGGGGAAGTCGTCGCTCGCGTTCGGCACGGTGTTCGCCGAGGCGCAGCGCCGCTACTTCGAGTCGGTCGCGCCCTACGCCCGCCGCCTCATCGATCAGGTCGGCGCGCCCGAGATCGACTCGCTCGACGGACTGCCGCCGGCGGTCGCACTCAAGCAGTCCAGGGGCGGCACGAGCTCGAGATCGTCGCTCGGCACCATCAGCTCCCTCTCCGACGTGCTGCGGCTGCTGTTCAGCCGGGCGGGGAGTTACCCGGCCGGGGCCGCCCACCTGCCGGCCGCCGCCTTCTCGCCGAACACGGTCGCGGGCGCCTGCCCGACCTGCCACGGCCTCGGCGTCGGGCGCAGCACCACGGAAGAGCTGCTCGTGCCCGATCCGACCCTCTCGATCAACGACGGCGCAATCGCCGTGTGGGCGAACCGGGGCTGGCAGGGCGTCAACTTTCGGCGCATCGCGAGCGAGCTCGGCTACGACATCGACCTCCCCTTCCAGCAGTTCTCCCGCAAGGACCGCGACTGGCTGCTCTTCAGCGACGAAGAGCCGACGGTGCTCGTTAACGTGCGCGAGGGCGGTAACGACCGGCCGTACAACGGCACCTGGTACTCCGCCCGCAACTACCTCATGCGCAACTACGCGAAGACCGAGTCGGAGTCGCAGCGCCGGCGGCTCGAGCCGTACATCGTGGTCGGGGCCTGCCCCACATGCCGCGGCAAGCGGCTCGGCCAGGCGGCCCTCGCGGTCACCTTCGGCGGATTCGACATCTCCGAACTCGTCCGGATGCCGCTCTCCCAGCTGTGCGACGTGCTCGATGCCGGATTGGATGCGCAGTCGCGCGGCGTCGACGAGCACGGCGCGCCCGCCGCATCCGCCGCCCGCGCGCTCGTCAAGGATCTCGG
>JAJAZI010000169.1 GCA_026785785.1 Microbacteriaceae bacterium | reverse complement strand
CGCCTGACCCGGACGCCTGAATAGAGCTGGGTCGGGCTGCCGCATCTGCTGGAATCCGCAGGGTTGTCGTCCCAAGAGTGCATAACTCCGGCGAAATGCGCATATCGCGGCATCCGCCCCCGGAAACGCGGGACTCGCACCCCGCTGGCCACGAATTCGCCGGAGCTGTGCGCGGCACACGGCACACGGCGCCAGGCACACGGCACACGGCGCACGGCGCCAGGCACACGGCACACGGCGCATGGCATGACGCACACGGCATCCGGCATCTGCGCGATTCCCGGCCGGTTCACCATCGTGACCCGCCGCCGCGGCGGAGCAGTGCCGCACCGGTCGCGCGCCCGATCAGGCCCGTGCCGAAGATCACCTGGCCCAGAAGGCTGAGGCGATCGACTGCGCGGCACCCGGAATGGAGGAACTGTCGGGCACCGTGGCCTACGGGCAGACGAGTGGGGTGCCCTCGATGATGATCTCCTGGCCGCTCAGGCCGTCGCACTGCTGGAGCACCTCGGTGGTCAGCGTGAAGAAGGCGATGCCGCCCACAATTCCGATGATGGCGAGGATCACGAACAGCGCGAAGCCGACGATGATGGCCGCGACTGCGAGCGGGTTCTTGGCGCCTGCCCTCTTCGACCGGCGGAGCGCGACGATGCCGACGATCGCCCCGATAATATTGAAGAAGATAGCGAGGATGAGGCCGACGAGCCCCATGGTCTTGCCGGGGTAATCGCCACTCTGCGCGGGCGGTGGAAGGTAGGGTGCGGGGCCTGCTTCGGGGATGGTCATGTGGTTCTCCTCTGGATGATGCCGGCGTGCCGGACGACCCGACACATCGACGTTACTGGCGACAGGGCGGCGAACGGTAGAGCCACTCGTGTCGCGCCCCGACAACGGCGATGATCGGCATATTTCAAAACAGCGCGTCTCTCCCCGGGTCGTCGGCGCGCCGCGGTTAGACTCGACACGGTCGGGAGCCGCCGACCTGCAGGTCGAGTAGTAAGGAATGTCGGGATGACAGCTAAGAAACGAGTCGACACCGCCGTACTGGACGGCCTGGAGAATTCCGCTCTTGGTCCGACCGGCCGCCCGCTGCGCGTGTTCCCGGTGCCGGAGCGCCTGACCGGCCACGGCCCCGCGCGCATCATCGCGCTCTGCAACCAGAAGGGCGGCGTCGGCAAGACCACGACGGCCATCAACCTCGGCGCCTCGCTCGCCCACTACGGCCGCAAGGTGCTCGCGGTCGACTTCGACCCGCAGGGAGCCCTCTCCGCCGGCCTCGGCGTCTCGGCGCACGATGTCACCAACATCTACGACCTTCTGCTCGGCACCGTCAAAGACGCGCACGACGCCATCCAGCACACCTCCGTCGCTGGCCTCGACGTGATCCCCGCCAACATCGACCTGTCCGCCGCCGAGGTGCACCTCGTCAACGAGGTCGCCCGCGAGCAGATCCTCGCCCGGGTGCTGCGCCAGGTCATCGACGAGTACGACGTGATCCTCGTTGACTGCCAGCCCTCGCTCGGCATCCTCACCGTCAACGCCCTCACCGCGGCGCACGGCGTGCTCATTCCGCTCGAGTGCGAGTTCTTCGCCCTGCGCGGCGTGGCTCTGCTCGTCGAGACGATCGACAAGGTGAAGGACCGCCTCAACCCGGCGCTGACCCTCGATGGCATCCTGCCCACGATGTTCGACTCGCGCACCCTGCACTCGCGCGAGGTGCTCGAGCGCGCGGTGGAGCGTTTCGAACACCAGGTGTTCGACACGGTGATCAGCCGCACGGTGAAGTTCCCGGATGCGAGCGTCGCGGCGAGCCCCATCCTGCAGTTCGCGCCGGAACACCCCGCCTCGATGGCCTACCTCCAGTTCGCCAGAGAGTTGATCGCGCGTGGCGCTGTCGCTTAGCCCGGCGAAGCCTTCGGTCGACTCCACGGACGCCCCAGCGGAAGCCGTCGGATTCTCGGTGAGCCTGCGCAACTTCAACGGACCGTTCGACCTGCTGCTTTCGCTCATCACCAAGCACGAGCTCGACATCACGGAGATCTCGCTCAGCCAGGTCACCGACGAGTTCATCTCCTACCTGCGCACCCTCGACTCCGCCGAGGAGCTCGACCAGGCCACCGAGTTCCTCGTCGTCGCCGCGACCCTGCTCGACCTCAAGGTCGTCGGGCTGCTGCCGCAGGGCGAGCTGGTGGATGCCGAGGACGTGGCGCTTCTTGAGGCGCGCGACCTGCTCTTTGCCCGGCTGCTGCAATACCGGGCGTTCAAGGAGGCCTCGGCCTGGTTCGCAACGGGACTGGATGCCGAGGCGTCGCGGCAGTTCCGCTCGGTGCCACTGGAGGAGAAGTACCGCCGGCAGACCCCGGAGCTCGTCTGGACGCTCACCCCGGAGGACTTCGCCGCGATCGCGATGCTCGCGTTCACGCCGCGCGAGCTGCCGTCGGTGGGGCTGGACCACCTGCACGCGCCGCTCGTCAGCATCCGGGAGCAGGCCGCATTCGTCGTTGCCATGCTGCGCAGCGGCGAGCCGATGACCTTCCGCCAGCTCATCGCCGGCGCCGATCGCAAGGGCGTGATCGTGGCCCGGTTCCTTGCCGTGCTCGAGCTCTACCGCGGCGCGCTCATCGGATTCGACCAGCTCGAGCCGCTCGGCGAGCTCACGATCCGGTGGACGGCCGAGTCGTTCTCCGACGACAGCCTCGCAAATCTGGGGGCCGACTATGGCAACTGAGGCGACCGAAGCCGCGACCGAAGCCGCAACCGAGGACGCCACCCCGACACGCATCCCGGTCGACGTCGAACGCGGCCTCGAGGCGATCCTGATGATCGCCGACGAGCCGCAGTCCGTCGTGCGCCTCGCGACCGCGCTCGAGCGGACCGTCGCCGAGGTGCGCACCGCGCTCGAGCGGCTCGTCGCCGACTACGACGGCGTCGCCGGCACCGTGCGGCGCGGATTCGAGCTGCGTGAGGTCGGCGGTGGCTGGCGCTTCTACGTGCGCGGCGAATTCGACTCCGTCGTGCACGACTTCTCCCTTGCCCAGAGCCCGACCCGGCTCACCCAGGCGGCCCTCGAGACTCTCGCGGTGATCGCCTACAAGCAGCCGATCAGCCGCGGCGCGATCGCGTCGATCCGGGCCGTGAACGTCGACTCGGTCGTGCGCACCCTGCTCGGCCGCGGCCTCGTCACCGAGGCGTTCTCCGACCCCGAGACGGGCGCCATCCACTACGCCACGACCGACCTCCTTCTCACCCAACTCGGCATCAACTCGCTCGATGAGCTGCCGCACATCTCCCCGCTCCTCGCGGACGGCTCGAATGGATTCGACGATGCACGATAACAACGCGCCGGACAGAAACGCGCCCGACAGAAACGCGCCTGACAGAAACGCGCCGGACCGAAACGTGCCCGACCGAAACGTGCCCGACAGAAACGCGCCCGACCAGGACGCGCCCACGACGCCAGCCCACAGCGCGGATGCCGCACGCGACGGCATCCGCCTGCAGAAGCTCATGGCGGCCGCGGGCGTCGCCTCCCGCCGCGTCTCGGAGGACCTCATCTCCGCCGGCCGCGTCGAGGTCAATGGCGAGGTCGTCACTGAGCTGGGACGACGCGTGCAGGAGAGCGACCTCGTCTCGGTCGACGGCGTTGCCATCCAGCTCGACACCTCCCGCCGCTACCTCATGCTCAACAAGCCCACCGGCATCGTCTCCTCGCTGCAGGACGACCGCGGCCGCCCCGACCTGTCGCAGTTCGTCTCCCGCTACGAGGAACGCCTGTTCAACGTCGGCCGGCTCGACGCGCAGACCTCCGGCCTGCTCATCCTCACCAACGACGGCGAGCTCGCGCACGTGCTCGCGCACCCCTCGTTCGGCGTGCTCAAGACCTACATCGCCTGGGTGGAGGGACGCGTGACCCCCGCGACGATCTCCAGGCTCACCTCCGGCATCGACCTCGAAGACGGCCCCATCGCCGCCGACAAGGCCCGCATCCTCGACCAGGCGTCCGGTGGCCGGGAAACGATCGTCGAAATCACCCTGCACTCCGGCCGCAACCGCATCGTGCGGCGGATGCTGGAGGAGGTCGGCCACCCCGTCGTCGACCTCGTCCGCCGTCAGTTCGGACCGCTGCACCTCGGCACCCTGCAGATCGGCGAGATCCGCGACCTGACCAAGGCCGAGGTCGGCCAGCTGCTCACCATCTCCCGCAGCGCGAAGGCGACGAGCGGGGCGGATGCGGGACCGGACGGGACCGACGCGGCCGGTGCGGCATCCGACGCGGCCGGCGCGGCATCCGGCGCGGCATCCGACATCGACATCGACGACCGGACCGACCCATGACCGAGTCGACGCTCCTGACCAACTCCCGGCTCGTCGGCCCGGTGCGCATCGTCGGCTCCGGCCTGCTCGGCACCAGCATCGGGCTGGGCCTGCGCGCCAAGGGCATCGACGTGATCCTCGACGACGCCTCACCGGCGAACCTGAGCCTCGCCGTCGACTACGGAGCCGGCCGCCCCGCCGGGCCCGACGACTCCCCGCAGCTCATCGTCGTCTGCGTGCCGCCCGACGTCACCGGGCGGGTCGTCGCCGCCGAGCTCGCCGCCTTCCCCGACGCCATCGTCACCGACGTCGCGAGCGTCAAGGTGCAGCCGCTCGAGGAGCTGCGGGCGGCCGGGGCCGACCTCTCCCGCTACATCGGATCGCATCCGCTGGCCGGCCGCGAACGCGGGGGAGCCGTCGCCGGACGCGCCGACCTCTTTCGCGGCCGTCCCTGGGTCGTCACCGGCCACGACGACATCTCCTATCGCGAGGGATCGGCGATCGACGACCTTGTGCTCGACCTCGGCGCCGTGCTCGTCGAGCTGAGCCCCGAGGAGCACGACCGGGCCGTCGCGCTCGTCTCCCACGTTCCCCAGCTCATCGCGACGCTGCTCGCGAAGCGGCTGCTCGGAGCCGCGCACTCCTCGGTCGGCCTCGCCGGACAGGGCCTGCGCGACACGACGAGGATCGCCGCGAGCGAACCGGAGCTGTGGGTGCAGATCCTCGGCGCCAACGCCCCCGCGATCACCCCGATCCTGCGCGCCTATCGCGACGACCTCGACGCGGTGCTCGTGGCCCTCGAGCATCCGACCGCCCCCGGCGCCCGCCGCACGCTCGCCGAGGCCATCGCCGCAGGCAACGCGGGGGTCGCCGCGATTCCCGGCAAGCACGGCCAGGACCGCCGGTACAGCCAGATCATCGTCATGGTCGATGACCGCCCGGGCGAGCTCGCCCGGCTGCTCACCGAGATCGGAGCATCTGGGGTGAACATGGAAGACCTCAGGCTGGAGCATTCGCCCGGCGCCCAGATCGGCCTCGCCGAGATCTCGGTGCTGCCCGAGGTCGAGCAGCAGCTCACCGACGAACTCGAATCGCGCGGCTGGCGCATCGCGGGGGTCGGGCTGTGAGCGTCGTCGTCGTCGCGATCGACGGACCGGCCGGCAGTGGCAAGTCGAGCGTGAGCCGGGCCACGGCCCGCCGCCTCGGCTTCGGCTATCAGGACACCGGCGCCGCCTACCGCGCCCTCGCCTGGAGCGCCCTCGACCGCGGCATCGACACGACCGACGCCGCGGCGGTCGTCGCGTCGCTGCCCGGCTTCGACTACCGGATCAGCACCGACCCCGACCACACGGTCGTGCAGGTGGGGGAGACCGACGTCACCGACGCGATCCGCGAGCCCCGGGTGAGCGCCGTGGTCAGCCAGGTCGCCCGCATCCCCGAGGTGCGCGCGTACCTCGTGGAGCTGTTCCGCAGCGTCATCCGGGAGAGCTCCCGGCCTGGGATCGTGACCGAGGGACGCGACATCACCACGGTCGTCGCCCCCGATGCCGACGTGCGAATTCTGCTGACGGCCAGTGAAGAAGCTAGAATGGCGAGGCGTTCGCGAGAAGTTACCGGACAATCCGCCGAGGTCACCGCCCAGCAACTCAGTTCGCGGGACGCCCAGGACTCTCGGGTCGTCGACTTCATGAACGCCGCCGACGGTGTGACCACCGTCGATTCAACCCACCTCGACTTCGACCAGACCGTCACCGCGGTCGTCGATCTCGTCACGAGCGTGTGGGCTGAGTAGCCCGCCACGCGGGCGCACCGAACCTAAGAGGACTAACTAATGGCCGACCACGACAACGCCGACCGGGACAACTACCCCGAGATGGACGAACAGCTCGCCAAGCGCATCGCGGCGATCGACGAAGCCGATGCCCTGCAGCGCGCCAACACCCTGCGCGCCGGGCTCGACGACTACGACCTCGAGGCCGAAGACCTCGACATGCTCGACAGCGTCGGCGCCGACCCCGACGCGATCACCTACCTCCCCGCGCTTCCCGTGCTCGCCGTCGTCGGCCGCCCGAACGTCGGCAAGTCGGCGCTCATCAACCGCATCCTCGGCCGCCGCGAGGCCGTCGTGCAGGATACCCCGGGCGTCACCCGCGACCGCGTGACCTACCGCGCCGACTGGGTCGACCGCAGCTTCACCCTCGTCGACACCGGCGGCTGGGAGCCCGACGCCCGCGGCATCAACGCCTCCGTCGCCGCGCAGGCCGAGGTGGCGGTCGACCTCGCCGACGCCGTGCTGTTCGTCGTCGACGCGATGGTCGGCGCGACCTCCACCGACGAGCATGTCGTGCGGATGCTGCGCGCCTCGAACAAACCCGTCATCCTCGTCGCCAACAAGGTCGACGACGCCCGCCAGGAGCCGGAGGCCGCCGTTCTCTGGAGCCTCGGCCTCGGCGAGCCATGGCCCGTCTCCGCGTTGCACGGCAGGGGAGTGGCCGACCTGCTCGACCACGTGCTCACCGTGCTGCCCGAGATCTCCGCCGTCGCCAAGCAGGAGGTCGGCGGACCCCGCCGCGTCGCCATCCTCGGCCGCCCCAACGTCGGCAAGTCGAGCCTGCTCAACAAGGCCGTCGGCGAGGAGCGCGTCGTCGTCAACGAGATGGCCGGAACCACGCGCGACCCGGTCGACGAGCAGGTCGAGATCGCCGGCAAGGTCTGGCGCTTCATCGACACCGCTGGCATCCGTCGCCGCATGAACCTCGCCCAGGGCGCCGACTTCTACGCCTCCCTGCGCACGAGCGCCGCGCTCGAGAAGGCCGAGGTCGCGATCGTCGTCCTCGACGTGAGCGAAGTGATCAGCGAGCAGGATGTGCGCATCATCGACCTCGTGCTCGAGTCCGGCCGGGCCCTCGTGCTCGCCTTCAACAAGTGGGACCTGCTCGACGACGACCGCCGCCGCTACCTCGAGCGGGAGATCGAGCAGGACCTCGCGCACGTCGCGTGGGCCCCGCGCGTGAACATCTCCGCCCGCACCGG
>JAJAZI010000168.1 GCA_026785785.1 Microbacteriaceae bacterium | reverse complement strand
GGAACCGCCGTGCTCTGGGTCGAGACACCGAGCAACCCGCTCATGAAGATCAGCGACATCGCGGCGCTCGCCGAGATCGGCCACGCGGCCGGCGCGATCGTCGTCGTCGACAACACCTTCGCCTCGCCCTACCTGCAGAACCCCCTCGCCCTCGGCGCCGACGTCGTCGTGCACTCCACCACCAAGTACCTCGGCGGGCACTCCGACGTGCTCGGCGGCGCGGTCGTGACGAGCGACGAGGAGATCGCCGAGAAGGTCGGCTTTCACCAGTTCGCCGTCGGCGCCGTCGCCGGACCGATGGATGCCTGGCTCACGGTGCGCGGGATCAAGACCCTCGCCGTGCGCGTCGAGCGCCATTCGGGCAACGCGCAGGCGATCGCGGAACGGCTCGTCGGGCATCCGCTGATCGAGCGGGTCTACTACCCCGGCTTAGCGGAACACCCCGGACACGAGGTCGCGGCGCGGCAGATGCGCGGCTTCGGTGGCATGCTCTCTCTCGCGCTCCGGGGCGGGGCGCCCGCCGCCCGCAAGCTCGTCGAGTCGACCGAGGTGTTCCTGCTCGCCGAGTCGCTCGGCGGCGTCGAGTCGCTCATCGGCTACCCGTCGGAGATGACCCACGCGTCGGTGCGCGGCACCGAGCTCGAGGTGCCGGACAATATCGTGCGCCTGTCGGTGGGCATCGAGGGCGTCGACGACCTGCTGGGCGACATCCTTCAGGCGCTCGACCGGTAGCTGGCACGCACGGCCACAGTGTCTGACACTCCCGGGTGGCGTGCGGTCGCTGGTGCGCCATAATGGTTTCGTTCGCGAAATGTGAACGTACACATCGCCGATGAAGCTGGGTACGACAGATAAAATGGAAGCACCGAAGGTTCGCGCTCCCAACATCCGGGATGTCGCACGACTCGCGGGAGTCTCGTACCAGACGGTGTCCAGGGTGCTCAACAACGCCGAGTCGATCAAACCCAGCACCAAGCGGCGCGTTCTCGAGATCATCGAGCAGATTGGCTACCGGCCGAACCAGGCGGCGCGTGCTCTCGTGACGAGCAAGTCGAGGACCATCGGTGTGCTCACCTCGCAGACGGCCCACTATGGCCCGACGACCAGCCTGCACGCCATCGAGGACGCGGCGCGCGAGGCCGGCTACCTCATCACGACGACGAGCCTGTCGACGAGCGATCAGGGGTCGATCACCGAGGGGCTCGAGCACCTCATGGCGCAGGCGATCGAGGGGCTCGTGGTGATCGCCCCGCAGGTGCGCGTGTTCGACGCGTTCCGACAGCTCGCCCTGACCATCCCGGTGGTGACCCTCGATTCCACCGGACAGGGTGCGCCGCGCAGCCTCTCGGTCGATCAGATCGCCGGGGCGCGGATGGCCACGAACCACCTCATCGGGCTCGGCCACAAGGACATCGTGCACGTCGCCGGCCCGCGCGACTGGATCGAGGCGGAGGCGAGGATGCGCGGATTCCTCGACGCGATCAGCACGGCTGACCTGAGGACCCATCGGCCCATCCTCGGCGACTGGACGGCCGACTTCGGGTACCACGTCGGCACGGAACTGCTGGACTTTCGCGACTTCACGGCGGTGTTCGCGGGGAACGACCAAATGGCGCTCGGTCTGCTGCACGCCTTCCGCAACGCCGGGCTCGACGTGCCCGGCGACATTAGCGTGGTCGGCTTCGACGACGTCCCGGAGGCCCGCCACTTCTTCCCCCCGCTCACGACCGTTCGGCAGGACTTTGCCGAGCTCGGCAGGCGTTCGATCGCGTTGCTGGTCGGCGAGATCGAGGGCGAGACCGACCTCGACCACGCGCAGATCCTTCCGGAGCTGATCGTGCGGGACTCCACGGCGCGCGCGTGCCGCTGACCACCACTGCACCCGAGTGCGCCCGACTGCACCCGCGGGCTTGACAGGCGGGCCCGGCGCCCGAGTAGCATGCAATGTGATCGATCACATTTCGTGACCCGCCCGACTTCCCCGGCCTGACGAAGGAGTCTCCCGTGCCCGCTTCCGCCGCACCGATCACGCCGGAGGACCGATTCGTCATCGGCGTCGACTACGGCACCCTGTCCGGCCGCGCGCTCGTCGTGCGCGTCTCCGACGGCGCCGAGTTCGGCACCGCGACGCACGAATACCCCCACGCGGTGATGGACACCGTACTCGCCGCGACCGGCGAGCAGCTGCCGCCCGAGTGGGCGCTGCAGGTGCCCGCCGACTACGTCGACGTACTCAAGTCCGCCGTGCCGCGCGCCATCGCGGCATCCGGAATCGACCCGGCGCACGTCATCGGCATCGGCACCGACTTCACCGCGAGCACCCCACTGCCCGTGCTCGCCGACGGAACCCCGCTCAACGAGGTTCCCGGCCTCGAGGGACGCCCCCACGCCTACGTCAAGCTGTGGAAGCACCATGCGGCCCAGGCGCAAGCCGACCGCATCAACGACCTCGCTCGCACCCGCGGCGAGAGCTGGCTGCCCCGCTACGGCGGGCTCATCTCGAGCGAGTGGGAGTTCGCCAAGGGCCTGCAGCTGCTCGAGGAGGACTCCGAGCTCTACGCCCTCATGGACCACTTCGTGGAGGCCGCCGACTGGATCGTCTGGCAGCTCACCGGCAGCTACGTGCGCAACGCCTGCACGGCCGGATACAAGGGCATCCTGCAGGACGGCGCATACCCCAGCCGGGAGTTCCTCGCCGCGCTCAACCCCGAGTTCGCGGGATTCGCCGACGACAAGATCGCCCACGAGATCGGCGAGCTCGCTGAGAAGGCCGGCATGCTGTCCGAGCGGGCCGCAGCGTGGACCGGGCTCCCTGCCGGCATCGCCGTCGCGGTTGGCAACGTCGATGCGCACGTTACCGCGCCGGCCGCCCAAGCCGTCGAGCCCGGCCAGATGCTCGCGATCATGGGCACCTCCACCTGCCATGTCATGAACGCGACGGTGATCACCGAGGTGCCGGGGATGTGCGGCGTCGTCGACGGCGGCATTGTCGCGGGGCTCTACGGCTACGAGGCCGGGCAGTCCGGGGTCGGCGACATCTTCGCCTGGTACGTGAACAATCAGGTGCCTGGCCGGTACCACGAGGAGGCCGCTGCGCGGGGACTCAGCGTGCACGAGTACCTCACCTCGCTTATCCAGGACCAGCCCGTCGGCGGGCACGGCCTCATCGCCCTCGACTGGCACAGCGGCAACCGCTCGGTGCTTGTCGACCACGAGCTCAGTGGGACCCTCATCGGAGCCACGCTCGCGACCCGGGCCGAGGAGATCTATCGGGCGCTGTTCGAGGCGACCGCGTTCGGCACCCGCACGATCGTCGAGACCTTCGCCGCGAGCGGCGCCCCCGTGACCGAGTTCATCGCCGCGGGCGGCCTGATCAAGAACCCCTTCCTCATGCAGGTTTACAGCGACGTGCTGCGGATGCCGGTGTCGACGATCGTCAGCGACCAGGGCCCCGCCCTCGGCTCCGCGATCCACGCCGCGGTCGCCGCGGGCGCCTACCCCGACGTGCGCGCCGCCGGTGACGCGATGGGCCGCCTCAACAAGTCCGCATTCACCCCGAACCCGGATGCCGCGGATGCCTACGACCTGCTCTACGCCGAGTACACCCTGCTGCACGACTACTTCGGCCGCGGCGGCAACGACGTCATGCACCGGCTCAAGGCCATGCGGCGGGGCGCGCTCGGGGGAGTGGGGGAGTCCGTCGGCGCCCTCGCCGCGGACGAACCGGCCCACAGCGACCCCGCCGTGAGCGAGGTCGGGTCATGAGCCTCGACGACGACATCCGCCGCGTTCGCGCCGACGTCGCCGCGCTGCACGACCAGCTCACCCGCTACGGGCTCGTGATCTGGACCGGCGGCAACATCTCCGGCCGTGTGCCCGGTTCCAACCTGTTCGTGATCAAGCCGAGCGGCGTCGAGTACGACGACCTCGACGCCTCGAACATGATTCTTTGCGACCTCGATGGCAGGGTCATCCCCGGGTCGGAGGGCAGCGCGCGCAGCCCATCGAGCGACACCGCGGCCCATGCCTACGTCTACCGCAACATGCCGCGGGTCGGCGGCGTCGTGCACACCCACTCCACCTACGCCACCGCGTGGGCGGCCCGGGGCGAACCTGTGCCGTGCGTCATCACGGGCCAGGCCGACGAGTTTGGCGGTGAGATCCCGATCGGGCCGTTCGCGATCATCGGAGACGAGTCGATCGGGGAGGGAATCGTCGGGACCCTCGCGGGTCACCGCTCACGCGCCGTGCTCATGCAGAACCACGGAGTCTTCACGATCGGCAAGGACCCGCGCGACGCGGTCAAGGCCGCCGTGATGGCCGAGGATGTCGCGCGGACGGTGCACATCTCCCGCCAGCTCGGCGAGCCGATCCCCATCCCGCAGGACAAGATCGACGCCCTCTTCGACCGCTACCAGAACGTCTACGGGCAGGCGCCCATCGGCGCGCTCGACGACACCACGATGAACGACCCCGGAGAAGACGCATGAACGGCTCGATCATTCCCGACCTCGCCAGCTACGAGGTCTGGTTCGTCACCGGCAGCCAGAACCTCTACGGCGACGAGACTTTGCGCCAGGTCGCGGAGCAGTCCCAGCAGATCGCCAGCGCGCTCGGCGACGCCCGCGACATCCCCGTGACCGTGAAGTGGATGCCGGTGCTCAAGGACTCCGGTTCGATCCGCCGCCTCGCCCTCGACGCCAACGCGAACGACCACGTCATCGGCCTCATCGCCTGGATGCACACCTTCAGCCCCGCGAAGATGTGGATCACCGGACTCGACCTGCTCCGGAAGCCGCTTCTGCACCTGCACACGCAGGCGAACGTGGAGCTGCCGTGGTCCGAGATCGACATGGACTTCATGAACCTCAATCAGGCCGCGCACGGCGACCGCGAGTTCGGCTACATCCAGACCCGTCTCGGCGTCGCTCGTAAGACGGTCGTCGGCCACGTCTCCAACCCTGCAGTCTCGGCGAAGATCGGCACCTGGACGCGCGCCGCAGCAGGCTGGGCGGCGACCCACGAGCTGAAGCTCGCCCGGTTCGGCGACAATATGCGCTTCGTCGCCGTGACCGAGGGCGATAAGACCGAGGCCGAGCTGCAGTTCGGCGTGCAGGTCAACACCTGGGGCGTGAACGACCTCGTCGAGGCAGTCGACGCCGCGATCGAGGCAGACATCGACGCGCTCGTCGCCGAGTACGAGGAGTTGTACGAGGTCGTGCCCGAGCTGCGGTCGGGCGGGGAGCGCCACGACTCGCTGCGCTATGGCGCGCGCATCGAGCTCGGCCTGCGCTCCTTCCTCGAGGCCGGCGGGTTCAGCGCCTTCACGACGAGCTTCGAAGATCTCGGCGGACTCCGCCAGCTGCCCGGCCTCGCCGTGCAGCGGCTCATGGCCGACGGCTACGGCTTCGGCGCCGAGGGCGACTGGAAGACCGCCGTGCTGGTGCGCGCGGCCAAGGTCATGGGAGCCGGGCTCCCCGGCGGGGCCTCGCTCATGGAGGACTACACCTACGACATGACGCCGGGCAACGAGGTCATCCTCGGTGCCCACATGCTCGAGGTGTGCCCGTCGCTGACGACCTCGAGGCCGCGTCTCGAGGTGCATCCGCTCGGTATCGGGGGCCGCGAGGACCCGGTGCGGCTCGTCTTCGATACGGATGCCGGGCCCGCCGTCGTCGTGGCCCTCTCCGACCTGCGCGACCGATTCCGCCTCGTCGCGAACGCTGTCGAGGTCGTGCCGCTGCCGCATCCGCTTCCCAAGCTGCCCGTCGCCCGCGCGGTATGGAAGCCCGAACCCGACTTCGCGACGAGCGCCGCCGCGTGGCTTGTGGCGGGAGCCGCCCACCACACGGTTATGTCGACCGCCGTCGGCATCGACGTGTTCGAGGACTTCGCCGAAATCGCGCGCAACGAGCTCGTTGTGATCGACAAGAACACGAACCTGCGCGATTTCACCCGGGAGCTGCGCTGGAACCAGGCCTACTACCGCCTCGCCCGCGGGCTGTAACCGCGCCGCCGTGGCCAACATCACCGACGTCGCAAAGCTCGCGGGGGTCTCGCACCAGACGGTGTCCCGAGTGCTCAACGACGCCACCGTTCGCCCGGCGACCAAGGCGCGCGTGGATGCCGCGATCCGGGAGCTCAACTACCGGCCGAGTTCGGCCGCGCGCGCCCTCGTCACGCGCAAGTCGAACGCGATCGGTCTCATCGCGACCGGAGCGCCGCTGTACGGCCCCTCGAGCACGATGCTCGCCTTCAACGAGGCGGCCCGTGCGGCTGGATACCAGGTGACCATCGCGAGCATGACGAGCGTTGACAGGGAGGCCATGGTGAGCGCCGTCGAGGTGCTTCTCGGACAGCGCGTCGAGGCGCTCGTGCTCATCGTCGCGGATGTCGCCGCCTTCGACGCGATCGCGGGGCTCGAGATCGGGGTGCCCCTGATCACGGCCGAGAGCAGCGGCCGGGAGGGCTTCCTGAGCGTGTCCATCGACCAGTTCGCCGGCGCGCGCCTCGCCGTGCGCCACCTCATCGAGCTCGGGCACCGGAACATCCTGCACGTGAAGGGCCCGGACTGGTCGGTGGACGCAGCCGAGCGCGAGCGGGGCTGGCGCGCCGAGCTCGAGGCCTCCGGCCTACCGGTTGCGCCGCCGCTCGTGGGCACCTGGCTCGCCGACAGTGGCTATGCGATCGGCGCCGAGCTCACCCGGACCGGGGCGGTCGGGGTGCGGGGCGCGACAGCCATCTTCTCGGCCAACGACCAGATGGCGATCGGCCTGTTGCATGCGCTTGCGGATGCCGGGCTGCGAGTTCCGGGAGATGCGAGCGTCGTCGGCTTCGACGACATCCCCGAGAGCGTGCACTACTCGCCCCCGCTCACGACGGTGCGCCAGGACTTTGCCGACCTCGGCGCCCGAATGATGGAGACGCTGCTGCAGGTTCTCGACGGCCGCCAGCCGCTCGAACCGGCGCAGGCGACCCCAGAACTGATCCTGCGCGCGTCGACGGCGCCGGCGATCCCGTTACCGAACCGTGAAGTGAATGCTTGACACGGCCCCAGGGAAACGGATTAGCATGTACACCACAATGTGACCGTTCACATTGAGCAGAACACCCGCACCGGTGTCCACCGATCGCATGACGAAGAGGTCAAGCAGTGAGCACGATCCCACCCCCGCCAGCGAGCAGAGAACGTCCTCGCGCCGCGGAACTCGGTGGGCCGCGCCCGTGATGCCCGCCTCCTCCGCCGCGCAGTCGCCGACACGCACCTCCCTGACTCGCCAGGCACCCGGTCTCTCGACGGGTCGCAGACGACGGCCGACCCCATGGACGAGGTCGACCCGTTGAGCACCACGCAGTTCCCGAAGTCCAAGCACCCACGAAAGGAAACACAGTGAAGAATAGGAAGATTCTGGCGACAATTGCCGCCGGAGCACTCGCCCTCGGCCTCGCGGCCTGCGCACCCGCCGACGACGGCGGCGGCGCAACCGCAGGTGGCGGCGAAGGCGGCCTCGTCGGCGTCGCGATGCCCACGAAGTCGTCCGAGCGCTGGATCCAGGACGGCGAAGCCGTCAAGGCCCAGCTCGAAGAGGCCGGCTTCGAGGTCGACCTTCAGTACGCAGAAGACGACATCCCGACCCAGGTCAGCCAGATCGAGAACATGATCACCAAGGGCGCTGTCGCCCTGATCGTCGCCTCGATCGACGGAACCACGCTCACCAACGTGCTCGAGGACGCCGCCAGCCAGGACATCGCGGTCATCGCGTACGACCGACTGCTGCGCGACACCGAGGCTGTCAGCTACTACGCCACGTTCGACAACTTCCTCGTCGGACAGCAGCAGGCCTGGTCGATCACCAACGGACTCGGCCTGACCGAGCTCGACGGAACCCCGATCGACGGCGCTCCGGCCGGACCGTTCAACATCGAGCTGTTCGCCGGATCGCTCGACGACAACAACGCGTTCTTCTTCTTCAACGGCGCCATGGACGTGCTCCAGCCGCTGATCGATGACGGAACGCTCGTTGTCACGAGCGGCCAGACCAAGATCGAGCAGGTTGCCACGCTCCGTTGGGACGGCGAGACCGCACAGAGCCGCATGGAGGACATCCTCACCGCGCAGTATTCCGGTGGAGACAAGGTCAGCGCGGTTCTCTCGCCCTACGACGGCATCAGCCGCGGAATCATCTCCGCACTCGAGGGATCCGGTTACACGCTCGGAGACGGCTGGCCGATCATCTCGGGCCAGGACGCCGAGCTCGACTCGGTCAAGGCGATCGTCTCGGGCGAGCAGTACGCGACCATCTTCAAGGACACCCGGGACCTCGCCGCGAAGGCCGTTGAAATGACGGTTGCCGTGCTCGAAGGAGAAGATCCCGAGGTCAACAACACCGAAGACTACGACAACGGCGTCAAGGTCGTTCCCTCGTTCCTCCTCGAGCCGATCATCGTCGTCGCGGACAACATCCCCGAGGTGCTGATCGACAGCGGCTACTGGACCGACGCAGAGATCAACGGCTAGTCACGTCGCTTTGCGATAGCACCAAACTGCACCAACACGCCGGTGGGGAGTACCCAGGTACCCCCACCGGCGACCACAATGCACTAACCCCACCGAAGGAGTTGGAACGCCGGTGAATGCGAACATTCTGGAAATGCGTTCGATCACGAAGACCTTCCCTGGCGTCAAGGCGCTTTCTGATGTCTCCCTCAACGTTGCGCGCGGCGAAGTCCACGCGATCTGTGGTGAGAATGGCGCGGGAAAGTCGACCCTGATGAAGGTTCTGAGCGGGGTCCACCCCCTGGGAACCTACGAGGGCGACATCGTCTTCGAGGCCGAGACGATGACCTTCCACGACATCCGCGACAGCGAAGCCCAGGGCATCGTGATCATCCACCAAGAGCTCGCGCTCAGCCCGCATCTGTCGATCGCGGAGAACATTTTTCTCAACAACGAGCAGCGCGGCGCCTTCGGGCTGATCGACTGGAACAAGACCAACGCGGAAGCGGCGAAACTGCTCGCGAGGGTCGGGCTTCGCGAGAACCCGACGACGAAGATCAAGAACATCGGCGTCGGCAAGCAGCAGCTCGTCGAGATCGCCAAGGCACTGTCGAAGCGAGTGAAGCTCCTCATCCTCGACGAACCGACCGCAGCCCTCAACGACGAGGACAGCGACCACCTGCTCGACCTCATCCTGCACCTCAAGGGACAGGGGATCACCTCAATCATCATCAGCCACAAGCTCAACGAGATCAAGAAGGTCTCCGACTCGGTGACCGTCATCCGCGACGGTAAGACAATCGAGACGATCGCCAAGGAGGAGGTGACCGAAGACCGGATCATCAAGGACATGGTGGGCCGCGACCTCGAGCACCGGTACCCCGACCACACCCCTCACGTCGGCGAGGAGGTGCTGCGCGTCGAGAACTGGACGGCGCATCACCCCCAGGACCCGACACGAGTGATGGTCGACAACGTCAACCTCAACGTGCGGGCCGGCGAGATCGTTGGGATTGCGGGTCTCATGGGAGCCGGACGCACCGAGTTCGCGATGAGTCTCTTCGGCCGCTCCTACGGCAGCAGGGTCACCGGCAAGGTCTTCAAGAACGGTAAGGAGATCAAGGTTCCGAACGTCTCCGAGGCGATCAGGCACGGGATCGCGTACGCGACCGAGGATCGCAAGACCTACGGGCTCAACCTCATCGAGGACATCAAGCGAAACGTCTCGATGGCGGCACTGGGCAAGCTCTCGAAGTACGGCCTCGTCGACGACAACGAGGAATTCAAGGTCGCGAACGACTACCGCAAGTCCATGAACATCAAGGCGCCGACCGTGCTCGCGAAGACGGGC
>JAJAZI010000167.1 GCA_026785785.1 Microbacteriaceae bacterium | reverse complement strand
CCGCGACGACGTCGAGGAGCGCAGCCTCCCCGGCCTTGTGCCCCTCGACCCGGGTGAGCCCTTTGCCGTTGGCCCACCGGCCGTTGCCGTCCATGAAGATCGCAACGTGCACCCGCACCGCGCCCGTCGGAAGTGCGGGCGGGTACAGGCCCGTCCAGTCGAGTGGCTTGAACGGCACGGCGTCGGGGTGGGTCATGGCGGTCATCCGGATGCCTCCTCGGCAGTTGCGCCTCCGGGGCGTCCCCGCGGCGAGGATGCCTCCTCGGCGTACGCGGCCCCTGGTCGCCCTTGCGACGACGGTCGCCGGTCGACGTGCTCGAGCGACCGGAGGGAGCGCTCGAGGTGGAACTGCGTGTAGGCGGCGACGACGCCGCTCGCGTTCGACCGGGACCGGTCGTCGGAGGCGTCGGCCGCGGCCCAGTCGCCCGTGAGGAGCGCGGACAGCAGCGAGAGAGTCGACGGAGCGAGGCGAGGTGTGCCAGGCGGCGCGACCTCGTCGGCAACAACACCGCCAAGCTGCACGACGAAGGCGGAGTGCGGTCCGAGGGCACCGGTCATGGCGCAGTCGGAGAAGCTCGGCGCCCAGCCCGCGACGCTCAGCGCCCGCAGCAGGTACGAGTCGAGGGTGAGGCTCGCCCCGTGCTCATGCCGGGACAGCGAGCGGAGCGCCCCGACGAGCAGTAGGTACTGCTGCAGGCCGCCGTCCTCCGCAGTGATCTTGTCGGCCGTCTCGACCATCGCGCTCGCCGCGGTGTAGGTCGCATAGTCGTTCACGATCTCGGCGCCGTACGAGCCGAGCGACTCGGCCTGGGTGATGATGTCGAGGCTGCGGCCCTCGTACAGCTGCACGTCGACAACCATGAACGGCTCGAGCCGCGCACCGAACTTCGACGCGGTGCGCCTCACACCCTTCGCTACCGCGCGGATCTTGCCGTGATTGCGGCTCAGCATCGTGACGATGCGGTCGGCTTCACCCAGCTTGTGGGTGCGCAGCACGACGGCTTCGTCGCGGTAAAGGGGCATCCAACAAGTATCCCCCGCGGCCGCACGGGGTGGAGGCGCCGAGCCGTCAGCCCGAGCGGACGGATGCTGGCCCGCCAGCCCGAGCGGACGACTGCCGAGCCGCCAGCCCGAGCGGACGACTGCCGAGCCGCCAGCCCGAAGCGGACGGATGCTGGCCCGCCAGCCCGAGCGGACGGATGCCGGCCCGCCAGGGAGCTGCTGTCACGACGGAGCGAACGGATGCCCGGTCAGCCCGGCCACCGAGTCGCCGAGAGCGGTCACGGTCTGGTCGAGGTCGTCGGCGGTCGTGGTCTCGGAGAGGGTGAAACGGACGGCGGTCTGGGCCAGGTCGGCATCCATTCCCATCGCGACGAGCACGTGCGAGGGCTCGTCGCTGCCCGCAGCGCAGGCCGAGCCGCTCGAGCAGGTGATCCCCCTGCGCTCCAGGTCGAGGAGCACCGCCTCCCCGCTCGTGCCGGGGAAGCAAAACGACGCGTTCGCAGGCAGCCGGAGACGGCGGTGCCCGGTCAGGCGGGCACCGGGAACCTCGGCGAGCACGCGGTCGATGAAGGCGTCCCGCAGCTCGGCGATCCGGTCGGCGGAGCGGGGCCGGGCGGCTTCGGCGAGCTCGAGAGCCTCGGCGAGGCCGACCGCGCCGGCGACGTTCTCGGTTCCGGAGCGCCGGCCGCGCTCCTGCCCGCCACCGTGCAGAGTCGCCTCCACCGGCATCCCGCGCCGCAGGTAGAGGGCGCCGATGCCCTTGGGGGCGCCGAGCTTGTGGCCGGAGATCGCGAGGGCATCGACTCCGAGCGCGGACACGTCGAGCGGCAGCCAGCCGGCCGCCTGCACGGCGTCGGTGTGCATTCGCGCGCCTGACTCTTTGGCGAGTTGTGCGATGCGGCCGATGGGCTGCACCGTGCCCACCTCATTGTTGGCGTGCATGACCGAGACGAGGGTGGTGTCGGGGCGCAGCGCCCGGCCGAGCTCGACGGCGTCGACGAGCCCGTCGTCATCCACGTCGACGAGGGCCACCTCGAAGCCGTGCCACCGCTGAAGGTAATCGCAGGACTCGAGCACAGCCTCGTGCTCGATCGGCGTTGTCACGATGTGCCGGCCGCGCGGGGTGGCGAGTGACAGGCCGATGATCGCGAGGTTGTCCGCCTCGGTCCCGCCGGAGGTGAAGACGACCTCGGCCGCACGGCACCCGAGCACCCGGGCAACCCGTTCGCGGGCATGCTTGAGCGCGAGCGCGGCCTGCCGCCCGTACTCATGGGTGCTCGACGGGTTGCCGAACTCCTCGGTCAGATAGGGCCACATCCGCTCGAGCACGGCGCGCCGCACGGGCGACGTCGCGGCGTTGTCGAGGTAGATCACGGGAGCGCCCTCTCGCTCTCCCGCCCGGCAGGTGCCACTGCCGAGGAGCCCGATTCGTGTGAGCTGGCGGGTTCGACGGCGGCCGCGTCACGAGCGGGCCCGACGGACAGCTCGAGTCCGATGTCGATTCCCAGGTCGAGCGCGCGCACGCTGTGGGTGAGCGCGCCCACCGAGATCACGTCGACACCGGTCTCGGCGATGGCCCGCACGGTCGCGAGCGACACGTTGCCGCTCGCCTCGACGAGCGCGCGTCCCGCCACCTGGGCGACGCCGGCGCGCAAGGCGTCCAGCGCGAAGTTGTCGAGCATGATCGTGTCGACTCCCCCGGCCAGGACCGGCTCGATCTGCTCGGCTTCGTCGACCTCGACCTCGAGGTGGGTCGTGTGCGAGAGCTTGGCGCGGAGGCCCTGGAGCGCCTCGGTCACCCCGACGCCGCGGGAGGCGAGTACCGCGAGGTGATTGTCCTTCGCGAGCACGGCATCCGACAGGGAGAACCGGTGGTTGTGGCCGCCACCGCAGCGCACCGCGTGCCGTTCGAGGGCGCGAAGTCCCGGGGTCGTCTTTCGGGTGTCGACGATGCGGGCGCGGGTGCCGGCAACCTCGTCGACGTATCTCGCCGTCTCGGTCGCGATTCCGCTCATCCGTTGCACGAGGTTGAGCGCGACGCGTTCGCCGCGCAGCACCGAGCGGGCGGACCCGGTCACCGTCGCGAGCGTGTCGCCCGGGGCGAACCGCGCTCCATCGGCCACAACGAGGCCGATCAGCAGGGCGGCATCCACCGCCAGCATCGCGGCCGCGAAGACCTCTCCCCCGCTGAACAGGCCGGCCTCGCGGGCGACGAGCCGCGCGGTCGCCTGCGCCTCCGCGGGGATGAGCAGCTCGGAGGTGATGTCGCCCCAGGGGGCGTCCTCGGCGAGGGCGCCGCGCACGACGGTGTCGATGGCTTCGGGGGTCAGCATGCGATGACGCTCTCTTCTGCCCCGGCGGGACTGTGGATGCGGGAGGCGGCGGCCGGCCGTGCGGCCCAGCCGAGGTGGCGCTCGAACCGGGCGGAGGTGTCGGGGTGGTCGGTGCGGAAGTGGGCGCCGCGGGACTCCTCACGGGCGAGCGCCGCGGATGCCATCAGCCGGGCGAGGTCGAGGAGGTTCCGGGTCTCCCGCTCGGCGACCGAGTCGCCGGGAGCGCGCCACGACGCGAGGATCTCGGCTGCGGAGCCGAGACCCTCGGCATCCCGGTACAGTCCGATCCGCGACCAGGCGAGGTCGCGCAGTGCGTCGCGGCTGACGGCCGTTCCCGGCCCGTCCTGCGACGGTAGCGGATGCTCGGATGCGTCCGCGGGCGCCAGCCAGGCAGCATCCGGGGGCGCGGGCCAGTCAGCGCCCGCGTGCGCGGG
>JAJAZI010000166.1 GCA_026785785.1 Microbacteriaceae bacterium | reverse complement strand
TCGCGGGACCGATCGCCGGTCGCGCCATCGATGCGATGGGCTTCACCATGCTCGACGGCCAGATGTTCGCCTCGGGGCACCCCGATCCTCGCGACCTTGACACCGCGCCTGCGAACCTCGGCTTGATCACCAGCACCGACACCGCGCTCACCTGGAAGAACATCTCGCTCAGCGGAGAGGTCGACTTCCACGACATCACCGTCGCGCCCGCGCTGGACGGCGGGCTGAATGTCTACGGTTACAGCGCCGCGGACGGCGTCGTGATGGCGAGCGGCGATAGCGGCGAGACCTGGAGCTCCGGAGCGGCCATTGTCGCCCGGGACCTGACGCTGGATGCCGGCTCTGTCGACACGGTCTACGCGACGACCGAGGACGGCCTCATGGTCAGTGGAGATCGCGGCGCCACGTTCGATTTCGTCGAGGGCGCGCCCCCGGTCTATCTGATCGAGGCCGTGCCCGGTGCCGGGCTCGTCGGCATCGATGTGACCGGAAACGTGTGGGTGCAGACGGTGGGCGAGTGGCGACAGAGTGGATCGACGTCGGGAAAGGTCGAGGCGATGACCTTTGCCGCAGCGCCAACACCGGTGCTCGTCGTCGCCGACGATCGTGGCATCAGCGTGAGCAGCGATTTCGGAGCCACCTGGCGAACATTGGTCGACAAGTAATACGGGGCACGCTCCCGATTTGGGAGTAGTGTCGTCGCTCGTGACCGAGTCAGTGGCAGCTAGCAAGTTCCCCGCGAGTGTCGCTCTCGGCACGACCGACCGCGCGGCGGGAAACCGGCTTTCACGATGGATGCTGGCGAATCGCGTCGCCCCTGTCGGCCCCGAGTCGCTCGGTGGGAAGGGCGAGACCCACGCCTGGTGGAAGGTCACCGCGCTGACCGGCGTCGACTACTTCTCGACGCTCTCCTATCTGCCGGCCATCGCGGTGCTCGCGGCCGGGGCGCTCTCGCCCATCGCAACACTCCTCATCGTCATTCTGACGCTGGGCGGCATGCTGCCCATGTACCGCCGTGTCGCCAAGGAGAGCCCGCACGGCCAAGGGTCGGTGGCGATGCTCGAGAAGCTGCTGCCGTTCTGGCGCGGCAAGATCTTCGTGCTCGTGCTGCTCGGATTCGTGGCGACGTCGTGGATCATCACCATCACGCTCTCGAGCGCCGACGCGACCGTCCACATCATCGAGAACCCGCGCGCCCCCCAGTTCCTTGAGGGTCAGGCGGTGACCGTGACGATCGTGCTGCTACTCATCCTCGGCGGCGTCTTCCTTCTCGGATTCAACGAGGCCGTGAACGTCGCGATCCCCCTGGTCGTCGTGTTCCTCGTCCTCAATGCCGTCGTGGTGGCCGTTGCGGTCGCCGCCATCGTCGCCGACCCGAGCACGTTCGACGACTGGCTGAACCGTGTCGCCGCCAGTGGCAGCGCCAGCGACGTCGCGAGGACCGCTGTGCTTGCCTTCCCCCTTCTGGTGCTCGGCCTCTCCGGATTCGAGACCGGCGTCAGCATGATGCCGCTCGTCAAGTCGGAGGGCTTCACGGAGTTCCAGGTGCTCGCGTCGAGGGTGCGCAACACGCGAAAGCTGCTGACCACGGCTGCGCTCATCATGAGCGTCTACCTGATCGCCACGACCCTCGTCACGACCGTCCTCATCCCCGCCGAGGAGTTCGAGGAGGGCGGCGAGGCCAACGGCCGCGCCCTGGCCTACCTCGCCCACGAGTACCTCGGTGAGACCTTCGGCACCGTCTACGACATCAGCAGCGTACTCATCCTCTGGTTCGCGGGCGCGTCCGCCATGGCCGGACTCATCAACATCGTTCCCCGGTACCTGCCCTCCTACGGCATGGCGCCGGAGTGGAGCAAGGCGGTCCGGCCGGTCGTCCTCGTCTACACCGGCCTGAGCATCGTCATCACCATCGCCTTCGGGGCGGATGTGAATGCCCAGGCGGGCGCCTACGCCACCGGCGTGCTCGCGATGATGGTCTCCGGCTCCCTCGCCGTGACCATTTCGGCGATCCGCAAGAGGCAGCGCGCGGCGCGGATCGGCTTCGGCATCCTGACCCTCGTCCTTCTCTATGCCCTCGCCGAGAACATCCTCGAGAAGCCGGATGGAATCGCGATCTCGGGGCTATTCATCGGCGGGATCGTCGCGTTGTCGGTCGTCTCCCGTGTCTACCGGGCCACGGAGCTCCGGGTCGACACCGTCGCGTTCGACGCCGGCGCTCGCCGCATCATTGCCGAGGTGCTCGCGAAGGACGGCGAGCTCAACATCATCGCCAATCGCCGGCACACGGCAGACCAGGCCGAATACGTCGAGAAGGATGCGGCGCAGCGGGCGATGAACCCCGTGCCCGCCGGCGCGACGATCCTGTTCCTCGAGGTCGATGTCGTCGACCCGTCGTCGTTCAGTCAGACCCTCAACCTGCGGGGCCACACCAACTACGGCTACAACATCCTCCGGGTGCAGAGCTCGGCCGTACCGAACGCGATCGCGGCGATCCTCCTCGCGCTGAGAGACGCGACGGGCGTGCGCCCGCAGTGCCACTTCGAGTGGGCGGAGGGGCACCCGATCGCGTACATGTTCCGCTACCTGCTGTTGGGGAGGGGCGACACCGCACCGCTCGTGCGGGAGATTCTCCGCGAGGCCGAGAAAGACCCTGCCCGGCGCCCCGGGATCCACGTCGGCGGCTGAAATAGCGGCTCAGGCTGGGTGGATGTCGTCCCTCCAGTTTTCGAGTGCCTTCCTCGCCGGTGCTGGCACCGGCTGGTCGAGAGGCCGGGACTGCGGGTCGGCGAGGGTGGACCGACGATGAAGCTCTGGGTCAGGGCGCCGGAGAACCAGCTCTTGCCCGGTTCGACTGAGCTGAACACCGGATGTCCCGCGCTCGCCGCGTGCCTGCTGGCGTGCTGCGATGGCGATGTGGCGCAGCATCCGATGTGCCCGCAGGTCGCGCACCGCGGGAGGTGGACCCATCAACCGGGAATCGACCCGGTCAGGCACTCGGCGTGCCCGGTACCGCGTGGTTCGACGGTGGGTTCGACGGTGAGATCGATGGCCGGATCGATGGCCGGATCGGTCGGGTTCACGCTGGCTCCTCGGCCGCGAGCCCCGCGATCATCAGCACAACCGCAGGAACGCCGAGCAGCCAGGTGCTGAGGGTCGACCGAAACCACCCGCGGGAGCCCGGCTCGGGCCTCGTCTGCTTCGTCATGGCAATTGCCTGCCCGCTGCCGCTATCGCTGGATGCTCGGAGGGCAAGGCGTGTCTGGCTCCCTCCCGCAGCAGCTGGAGGTTCTTGGCCTCCCAGGCGCGCAGTTCCTGACGCTCGCCGTCGATTGCGCGGCTCTCCGGGCAGCTCGCGACCGGCCTTCCGCACACGCACAGGCCCCGCGCGTCGGCATCGTGGTGACTGGTGTCGATGCGCCAGATCGCGGCCATCAGGCGGTCGAGCCGCCGGTAGAGCAGCTCCGTGCGGCGTTCGGACCGGGTGAGGATCTCGCTGCCGAGCGCGTCGCGGATGCCGGCGGCGGGGGCGCTCTCGAAATCGGTCGCGATCGCGTCCTTCAGCTGGGCGACCTGGGCGCGCAGCTCCGAGAGCGTCGCCCCGGCCTGGGCGGCAGTGACCTGCGCCGACGAGACGGCGTGCGCGTGGGCATCCTGCAGCCCGGTGTACAGGTCGAGCCAGAGCTCGACGTGGTCCCGGTCGCGCCGCTCCGACTTGTCCGAACCGAGGTGCTTGGCGCAGAACGGGCAGACGACCTGATCGGTCGGCGACGCGAACCGGAACGGCTGCATCGACCGGCAGCACAGGCACTGCGCTTCGACATCGACGTGCAGGGGATGCGAGTGGGTCACAATGGCTCCGGTTGGCGAGCGTTGGGTGGTCGTTTCAGCCTATCCAGCTGGACGGCGCGCGGCTGGCACACGGCAAGGGTGACGTCGTCCCCCACCCACAGCATCCTCGGCGCCGTTCTCTTCGACATGGACAGCACCCTCATCGACTCGACACCGTCGAATTCGTAAGCCCTACCCGCATCCGTTCCTCGCGGGAGCCGCGGGACTCGTCTTCGACCCCCCTGCTGCCTCGTGATCGAGGATGCCCCGAGCGGGCTTGCATCCGGGTGCGTGTCCGGGTGTGGGTGTCCGGTGCGTGGCCGGGTGCGTGACCATCGGTGTCGTGAGGACGCACTCGCGGGATGAGCTCGACGCCGATCCCGTCATCGACAGCCTCACTGAACTTGTGTCCACGAGCAGCGGCGCCGGCGTCACCGTGGCCCGCGCAGGCTGAGCAGGACCGGCCTGGCCGGGCTGGGTCTAGCCTCGACGACAGAAGACGGCCATCGCTCGGGGCCCGGATGCGGGAGCGGGCCGCGTGGCGCGCGCGCATCGGTGAGCTGGACCGGGGGTGCACCACCCGGTTCGGCGTGCGGCACGCGCGGCTGGCGCACGGGTGGCTCGCGATACGATCTTCGGTGGCGCCGACGAGCGTTGCCTATTCGCCTCGACAGTCGACTGCCCGGTGAAACGGTCCTCGATTTGGATGCCGCACTGACTGCCTAATGCCCGCCCGATGCCCGATGACGGCCGATTGATCCACGACGAAGGGACCACGGTCGCATGAGTGAGCCCATCATCCGGGGAACGATCCAGCAGGTCACGGGCGACGTCGGCGAGCCTCAGACAATCGTTCTTGGATCGTCGCTCGGAACGGCGAGCGCGCTCTGGGACGGGGTCGTTTCCGCCCTCGCTGAGCACTACCGGGTGCTGCGCTTTGACCTGCCCGGGCACGCGCTGACCCCGGCAACGGGCGAACCCTTCAGCATCGCGGATGTCGCCGATGGCGTGATCGCCTTCGTCGACTCTGTCGGCGGTGGGCCATTCCATTACGCGGGGATTTCGATCGGTGGAGCAGTCGGCCTCGAGCTCGCGCTTCGGCACCCCGACCGACTACTGAACCTCGCGGTCCTCTGCTCCGGAGCCAAGATCGGGGCGGCGGAGGGATGGCTGGAACGCGCCGCCCACATCCGTGTGAACGGCACGGACGATGTCATCGCGGGAAGTGCCGAGAGGTGGTTTGCTCCGGGGTTTCTCGAGCGCAGTCCCGCGGCCGCTGCAGCGACCCTGGCGACCCTTGGACAGGTCGACGATGAGTCGTACGCGCTCTGCTGCGACGCGCTAGCCGCATTCGATGTGACCGACGAAGTGCGCGTGATCCGCTCGAGAACCCTGTGCGTCTCAGGCGAGTTCGACCTGCCGACGCCGACGGCGCAACTCCAAGAACTTGCATCGCGGATCCCCGGTGCTCGTCACGTCACGATCGCGGGAGTCGCCCATCTCCCCGCGCTCGAACGGCCGGACACCGTCGCGGCGCTTCTGCTGGAGTTCCTGGAGCACGCGGCGGCCGCGCCCGCAGTTCGCTGACCGCCTCTAAAGACCGTCCGCTGTTTCTGCTGGTTCATCGGGTCGCACTGCACCTTCTGCAGGTTGAGCAGGTCGCGTAGCTTTTTCTGTTGGTCGAGCCTCGCGCAGCCCGTTGTGCTGGTCGAGCCTCGCGCAGCCCGTTGTGCTGGTTGAGCCTCGCGCAGCCCCTTCTGTTGGCGACGCTGATCGCAGAGCTGTTTCTGCTGATCGCGCTGGTCGCGGGGCTGTTTCTGTTGGTTGGGCAGGTCGCGCAGCGACCGTGTCGAGACCCGCCTCGGCTCAGGTCAGTCTTGGTGCCGGGAGTGTGCCGCCGCGGCGGGGTGTTCTGGTGGGGGCGATGGTGGCGGGTGGGGTGAACCAGGGGACGTTGTCGATGACCTGTACTGTCCAGCCG
>JAJAZI010000165.1 GCA_026785785.1 Microbacteriaceae bacterium | reverse complement strand
GCAACTCGCGCCCACCACAACACACCCCACCCGCGAATCGCCCACTTAGGCGGCCTTCACCGCCGCAGAAGCGACACAAGCGGGCAACTCGCGCCCACCACAACGCACCCCACCCGCGAATCGCTCACTTAGGCGGCCTTCACCGCCGCAGAGGCGACACAAGCGGGCAACTCGCGCCCACCACAACACACCCCACCCGCGAATCGCCCACTTAGGCGGCCTTCACCGCCGCAGAAGCGACACAAGCGGGCAACTCGCGCCCACCCCAACGCACCCCACCCGCGAATCGCCCACTTGTGTCGCCTTCACCGCCGCAGAAGCGACACAAGCGGGCAACTCGCGGAACAGAGAGCACCCTCGGACCGCACAGCCAAACAGCGGCAACCGGCGCAACGCACAAGAGGCCGGCGCAACGCACAAGAGGCCGGCCAACGCACAAGGGGCCGGCGCAACGCACGAGGGGCCGGCGCGACGCCGACCCCTCCCTGTGTCGCTGTGCCGCTACAGGCTCGCGAAGACCTCACGCATGATGGATGCGGTCTCGGACGGCGTCTTTCCGACGCGCACTCCGGCGGACTCGAGAGCCTCCTTCTTGCCCTGCGCGGTGCCTGCGCCGTCGGAGACGATCGCCCCGGCGTGCCCCATGGTCTTGCCCTCCGGCGCGGTGAAGCCGGCGACGTAGGCGACGACCGGCTTGGTCACGTTGGCCTGGATGAACTCCGCCGCACGCTCCTCGGCGTCGCCGCCGATCTCGCCGATCATGACGATCGCCTTCGTGTCGGGGTCGGCCTCGAACGCCGCGAGGGCGTCGATGTGGGTCGTGCCGATGATCGGGTCTCCGCCGATCCCGATTCCGGTGGAGAAGCCGAGGTCGCGCAGCTCGAACATCATCTGGTACGTCAGGGTGCCCGACTTGGAGACGAGTCCGATCGGACCCGGTCCGGTGATCGTCGACGGGATGATTCCCGCGTTCGACTTTCCGGGGCTGATGATGCCGGGGCAGTTCGGCCCGATGATGCGGGTGGTATTGCCGTTCGCCTTGGCGTGCGCCCAGAACTCAGCGGAGTCGTGGATCGGGATGCCCTCGGTGATAACGATCGCGAGCTCGATTCTCGCGTCGACCGCCTCGATGACGGCACCCTTCGCGAAGGCTGGCGGCACGAAGATGACCGACACGTTCGCGCCGGTCGAGGCCATCGCCTCGGCGACGGAGCCGAAGATCGGCAGCTCGCGTCCGCCGATCGAGACGGTGGTGCCCGCCTTGCGCGGGTTCACCCCGCCGACGATGTTGGAGCCGGAGTCGAGCATCCGTCCGGCATGCTTCGTGCCCTCAGAGCCGGTGAGGCCCTGAACGATGATCTTGGAGTTCTCGTCGAGAAAAATCGACATGCTGTTCCCTATTCCTTCGGTTCGACGGGTGCGCTCAGCGAGCGGCGTAAGCGAGCTCGGCGGCCTTGTCGGCAGCTTCGTCCATGGTGTCCACAACGGTCACGAGCGGGTGCCCGGCGACGGCGAGGATCTGGCGGCCCTCGACGACGTTGTTGCCGTCAAGCCGCACGACGAGCGGCTTGGTGGCCGCGCCGCCCAGAACGGCGAGGGCGCCGACGATGCCGTTCGCGACGGCGTCACACGAGGTGATCCCGCCGAAAACGTTGACGAAGACGCTCTTGACCTGCTCGTCGCCGAGGATGACGTCGAGGCCCGCGGCCATGACCTCGGCGGATGCTCCGCCGCCGATGTCGAGGAAGTTGGCCGGCTTCACGTGGCCGTGCTTCTCACCGGCGTAGCTGACGACGTCGAGGGTCGACATGACCAGTCCCGCGCCGTTGCCGATGATGCCGACCTCGCCGTCGAGCTTCACGTAGTTGAGGTTCACCTTCTTGGCCTTCGCCTCGAGCGGGTCCTCGGATGCCGTGTCGACGAGCGCTGCGTGGCCCTCGTGACGGAACTCGGCGTTCTCGTCGAGGGAGACCTTGCCGTCGAGCGCGACAATGTCGCCATCCTCGGTGAGCACGAGCGGGTTGACCTCGACGAGCGTGGCGTCCTCGCCGACGAAGACCTCGTAGAGCTTCACGATGACCGGGGCGATCTTCGGCACCAGTTCGGCGGGGAAGCTGGCCGCGGTCGCGATCTCGGTGGCCTTCTCGAGGTCGATGCCCGCGATGGGGTCGACCTCGACCTTGGCGAGGGCCTCGGGGCGCTCGACCGCGAGGATCTCGATCTCGACGCCGCCCTCGTAGCTTGCGAGGGAGAGGAACGAGCGGTTCGCCCGGTCGAGCAGCACCGAGAAGTAGAACTCCTGCGCGATGCGCGCTCCGGCGGCGACCATCACGCGGCGCACGACGTGCCCCTTGATGTCGAGCCCGAAGATCGCCTTGGAGACCTCCTCGGCATCCTGCGGGGTGTGGGCGACCTTGACTCCGCCGGCCTTGCCGCGCCCGCCGATCTTCACCTGCGCCTTGACGACAACGGTTCCGCCGAGCTTCTCGGCCGCCGCACGCACTTCTTCTGGGCTGTCGGCAGTGATGCCGGCCAGCACGGGAACGCCATAGGACTCGAAAACGTCCCTGGCCTGATACTCGAAAAGATCCACGCTGTTTGTCCAATCCGCGGGTCGGTTGTTACGAATGTGCCACTGTCCGGACGTCGCAATACCTTGACGTCGAGATACTTGGGCCCCGGAGCACTCTACTCTCCTCGCTGCGGCCGCCCGGTTTATACCGCTACGCGGCACGCAGCAACACGCGCTACGGTATCTGCCATGGAAGCAGAGCGAGCGGGCAGAGGGCTCGCCGACGTCGGTGCCGAGGCCGCGCTGATCGCCGGCGGGGGACGTGCCATCCTGCTCCAGCTGGCCAATCCCGCGATTGGGCACGCGATCGCACGGCACAGCGACTTCGTGAACGGCCCCATCGACCGGCTCCGGCACACCCTCGGCTACGTGTACTCCATCGTCTACGGCACCCCGGCGCAGGTGGCCGCGGTGCGGGAGCGCGTCAACCGCAGGCACGCGCCGGTGCAATCGGAGCCGGGCGCCACGCCGACCTACGATGCGACGGATGCTGCGCTGCAGCTCTGGGTTGCCGCGACGCTCTACGATACCGCCGTGCTCGTGCGCGAGCGGCTCATCGGAGAGCTGTCCGACGCCGACCTCGACCGGGTCTACGCCGACTACGCGGCCGTCGGAACGGCGCTGCAGGTGCCGTCGGGGCTGTGGCCCGCCGACCGTGCCGCGTTCGCGGAGTACTGGCGCGCGCAGCTGTCCGAGTTGCGCGTCGATGCGACGACACTCGGCGTCGCGGACGCCCTGTTGCACCCGTCCACCGGTCCCCTCTGGCTGCGCCTGGCCATGCCTCTCGCGCGGCTCGTGACGGCCGGACTGCTGCCGCCCCGCATCCGGAACCAGTTCCGCATCGCATGGGGTCCGCGCCGGGAGCAGCGCTTCGAACTCGCCATGACGGGCATCCGCAAGGTGAACCGGATGCTTCCGCGCCGGGTGCGGGAGTGGCCCAAGAATGCCCTGCTGCGCGACATCGGCTGACGCAGCCCGCCCGGGCTAGACCCAGACGGGCTGTTCGATCGGCAGCTTCATGCTGAAGTTCGTGCCGGCGCCCTCCTCGCTCGCCACGCTCATCTCGCCACCGTGCGCGGTCACGATCGCCTTGGTGATCGTCAGTCCGAGACCGACGCCGGGCACCGCGTTCCGAGTCGCGGTCGACGCGCGGAAGAAGCGCGAGAACAGTTGGTCGAGTTCGGATTCGGCAATGCCCATCCCTGTGTCGCTGACGCTCACGACGACATGGGTCGCCTCGCCACCCAGCGTGACAGTCACGGTGCCGCCGGCCGGGGTGAACTTGATCGCGTTGGAGATGAGGTTGTCGCAGGCCTGGCCGAGCCGCACCGAATCCCCGCGCACCATGCCGCCGTCGACAATCTCGTCAATGAGGTTGACGCCGGCGCGCACGGCGGCCGGGCGCGCGGAGTCCACCGCGGCCGAGACGATCGGTGACATCGACTGCACGTGCGTCTCGAGGTTGAACTTGCCCGACTCGACCTGCGCCGTGAACAGGAGGTCGCCGACCAGGGTCAGCAGCCGGTGCGCGTTGCGCTCCGCGACGCCGAGGTATTGCAGCTGCGTCTCGGTGAGCTGCTCGTCGTCATCGTCACGCATGAGCTCGAGGTACCCGAGGATTGAGCTCAGCGGGGTGCGCAGCTCGTGGGAGATGAGTCCGACGAAGTCGTCCTTGAGCTTGGCGACCTCGTGCGCCTTGGTGCGGTCGTGGGCGACGAACAGGTATCCGACGGTTTCGTCGGCGTCGTCGAGCCGCGGGGTGACGCTCAGCTCGACGGGGAGCTCTGTGCCGTCGGCGCGGCGGTAGGTCCACTCGCGAACCTCGGCGCTGCCGAGCCTGGCTTCCTCGACGAGTGCGGAGAAGCCGGGGTTGAGCACGGTCGCGCCCGCCGGGTAGCGCAGCTCTCGCGCGCGGTCCTCGAGCTCGTCGGCGAGGTGGAACTCGTCGACATGCCGCTTGTCCTCGACCTCGGCGGCGTCGATGCGAAGCATAAGCGCGGCTCCCGGATTCCAGGCGTCGATCAACCCGGTGAGGTCGGTGCCGATGACCGCCTGTTGGGTCACCGCGCCCCAGACACCCCGGAACATGCGCTGGGCTTGGCGCAGGCTCGCCTCGCTCGCGGCAAGTTGGTTGGTTCGCGCCTCGTTTGATTCGAGCGCGCGCTGGCGCTCCTCCGCGAGGCGCCGCACCGACGAGAGCCTCAGGCGCGCCTGGCGGGACAGCTCGTTGATCACGGCGGCCGCGATCGTGAACACCACAGCAGCAAATGCGGCCCGCAACATCAACGACAGCGCCGAGCTGTCGCTCTGGCCGGCGACCGCCGGAATGATAAGCACGATCGCCGTGCCGATGAACGCGAACCAGATGTGTTCCCTGCCCTCCTCCGCAGCGAACCAGATGATGGGCAGGATGACGAGCGAGGAGAAGATCGAGAGGCTCTCGCCCGTGCCGTAGCGCAGGAAGCCGATCGCGATGAGGTCGATCGCGGGCACGAGCAGAACGAATTTCGCCACCGTCGGGATAGCCGTGAGCACGCCCGCGAGCACGGTTGCGAGAATCGCCGCGATCGTGCCTGCGACCACGGCTCCGAGACTCGTCACTGACACCGGATTGAAGGCAACCATGACGATGGCGACGCCGAACAGGACGGTCGTCGGTGACTGCTTCAGGAGCGGCGAGGGATTCGGATCGGCGAGCCGGTTGACGACGGCGGCGATCGTCACGGCCTGGCCGTGGTTGGCTGGGTGAGCTCGACGAGTCTCTCGGCCAGTTCGCGCGGGCTGAACGGCTTGATCAGGTAGTCGATGGCTCCCGCGTCGAGGCCGGCGAGGTGTGCTCCTTCATCGACAGCCGCCGACAAAAGTACGACCCTCGTGCCGGACAGCTCGCCGTCGGCGCGGATGCGCTGGCACAGTTCGAGACCGGAGAGGCCGGGCATCGAGACATCCGTCACGACGAGGTCGGGCTTCAGGGCGCTCACGAGCTGCCATGCCTCGTTGCCGTCTGCCGCGGCGCCGACGAGTTCGAGGCCGGACTTGCGCACGGCTATCCCGACGAGCACGCGGATGTCGGCGTCGTCATCGGCGACGAGTACGGTCGCCTTCTGCGGTGCCTCGGTCACGGCGCGACCCACTTCGGCACGGTGTTCGAGAGAAGCTCGCGAACGCTCGCGCGAGGCATCGGCTTGGGGAGCGCCGCCTCGGTCTTGGGGTAGTCGCCGGTATCCAGCACCGACGTGATGGCGACGGCGCACTCGGGGCGATCGGCCTGGATGCGCGCGGTGAGCGCCCACCCATCCATGCCGGGCAGGATGAGGTCGATCACCGCGAGGTCCGGCGTGAGCTGGTCGTAGGCGGTGACCGCCGATTCCGCCGAGGCGGCCACGACGGCATCGCAGCGGGAGAGCTCGAAGTAGCGACGGATGAGGTGGCGCTGGTCGGCGCTGTCATCGAGGACAAGGACGTTGGCTGCGCCCTGAGCCTGGGCAGCCATCACTAGGAGACCGCCAGGGACTCGCGCAAGACCTCGAGCGGCTCGCAGTTCGTGCCGTGGCCATACCGGGACCAGTAGCGCGCGGTCGCGAGGGCGAGGTCCGGATCGAGGTAGGAGGGGCGGTCCTCGTGCACCGCGAAGCACGCGAGCATCGCGAGCTTCGCGTCAGTGAAGCCGTCGATCGTGACGAAACGGTTGGGGTGGAAGTCGACGGTCGCCGACGAACCCTGGTAGCAGGCGATCATGCGCACGTCCTCGGTCGCCACGACGGCGGCGTCGTGCACGGCGCGGTGCGACTGGTGGCGGTCGTTCGTGCTGTGCATGTAGACGATGGTGGGTTTCACCTCGTCGACCACCCGTTTGATGGTCGCGATCGTGAGTTCGGGCGTGCCGATCTCCGCCTCGGGTTTGTCCTCGAGAATGAGCGTCGCGCCGATGGTGCCGGCCGCGGCCAACCCCTCGCTCCAGGCGACGCGGATGCCGCCGTGCCTGCTTCCCTTGGAAAGGGTCAACACGGTGACCTCGTCGCCGGCGGCGCGGTGCGCGGCGAGAATACCGCCGACGGCGATCTCGACATCGTCGGGATGCGCCCCGATCGCGAGAACGACCTGGCGGGGGGTTCCGACGCGGGACGCCCTGAACTCCTCCGCGAGCCTCGTGACGTGCGCGACAAGGTCGGCGGATGACACGGGCTTCGTGAGGAACTCGCTCGCGTGGTTCCGCAGCGCCGTGACGGCATAGTCGACGGAGACGTGCGCGGTCATCACGATCACGGGAGTGCCCGGCTGCATTTGGCGGATCTGACCGATGAGGTCCAGCCCGGATACGCCAGGCATCTCAATGTCGGTGATGACGACGTCGGGCTTGAGTTCGGCGACCGCCTCGAGCACCTTCGACGGATCCGAGACCGCCACGACGACGCATCCGGCCCGCTTCTCCAACACTGTCTTCGTGTACATCGCTACGTCGAGGTCATCTTCGACCACAACAACCCGATACGGATCCTGCATTACCAGCCCCCCAGCCAACTCAATTTCGGCCAACTGTACGCGCTCCGCCGCGCTTCGAGCGCCCACACCACACCCCCAGTGCTGGTGTGTCAGACCGCCGGCCGTCGGCGACGGGCGCGGGCGCTCCACGGCGGCGATGACGTCGTGGTGCGCCAGCGTCACGAATCGAGAGTCCGTGCGATTCGCCAGTGATTGAGGTCGTCGCTGCGGTCGTAGTCGACCTCGTCGACGAGGGCATGGATGATCGAGAGGCCTCGACCCGACTCTTCCAGCTCACCTGGCATCGACCGGGCGATGAGGCTGATGTTGCCGGCGAGGCCGGAGTCGATGAGGCACGCGACGATCTGGTCGGCGGTGATCTCGACCGTGAGGTCGCAACTGATGCCGCCTCCGCCGTCCGCGTGCCGGATGACGTTGGAGGCAAGCTCGATCAGCGCCGTCTCGAAGCTGAACCGATCGCGCATAGAGATCTGCGGCGCGCTCGCCCACACTGACTCGAGCATCTCGTGCACGGTGTCGACGTCGTCCGGCGGGGCGACCATCGCCAGCGTGTGCACGCTGGCCTCAGCCATCGATGAACGCCGTCTCGGCGTCGTCGTACGCAGTGAGCAGGCGCTCCATGTTGGTCAGCTGCAGGACGAGCTTGACCTGCTCGTTGGGCGAGGCGATGCGCAGGTCGCCGCCGGCCTGCCGGGCGGTCTTCAACCCGTTTATGAGCGCGCCGAGCCCGGACGAGTCAATGAACTCGATCTTGGTGAGGTCGACGGCGATGCGGTTCCGCCCGCCGGCGACAGCGGTACCTACCTGGTCACGCAGGCCCGACGCGGTGACCATGTTCAGCCGGCCGTCCAGGTGAAGCACGGCCACACCATCGCCGAGGTCCTTGACTGTGATGTCCATTAGCGGGGTGACTCCTCTGATTGGTAACCCGCATAGCGGGCGGCGGGAAACAGGACGCTGAGAATGATGAGGTCGAACACGACCCAGACCACATTGATGATCGTGCCGATCGGTTCGCCGATGCCGAGGATCAGGCGCACGATCCCGACAACCGCGGCGATCGCGAGGATCACCGCGACGATGATCTGGGGCCTGATGAGGTTCCAGTTGGGACCGCTCTGGCGGGCCTTCTCCGTCACGACGAAGTCGAGCGGCCGCTTGAGGTACACGTTGGCGAACGCCGTCGTGCAGGCCCTGATCCAGATCGGGAAGAGGGCAAGACTGTACTGCTGGCCTCGCCAGGTCGCAATGCCGCGGCCCGTCACGACGAAGAGCACCTGGCTCGCAATGATGAACGGCAGGAAGCGCAGGAAGAATTCGAACGCGGTCGTGTTGACCGGGAGCACCCCGAACACCAAGAAGATGACCGGGGCGGCGAAATACGCGATCGCGGCGAAGCCGCTCAGGTAGCTCCACATCGTGGAGAAGTACATGAGCCGCTGCGCGAGGGACATGCCGCGCTGAACGAGCGGGTTCTCCCGCAGCAGCACCTGCGTGGTTCCCTGCGCCCAGCGCAGCCGCTGCTTGAGCGCCGTGCCGAGGTCCTCCGGCGCGAGCCCGATCGCGAGCGTCTCGTGGTGGTAGGCGCTCTTCCAGCCCATCCCGTGCAGTCGCATCGACGTGGCCATGTCCTCGGTGACGGAGATCGTGGCGAGCGGCATGAGCGGCTGCGCCTCGTCGGAGCGGTCGACGTCGATCGAGCGGAGGAGGGCCTGCACCGACGTGACCGCGCCGAGCGGCGACAGGTCGCGGGCGGCGAGCGCGTCGATGTTCTGGCCCACGTCGATGATGGCATCCCAGTCGCCGTCGGTCCCCATCCGCAGCGCGTCGATCGCCTCGATGTCGCGGGCCATCAGTTCGAGGTCGTCTGCGACGAGCCCGCGGGAGACCTCCGTGATCTGGCGCTGCAGTTGGTAGGTCGCGCTGCCGAGCGGCTCGCCGGCGGCGATGGCGACGCGCGTGGCGGCGACCGCCGTGGAGACCTTGCCGAGCGCGGCATCGATGGTGCTGTCGGCGGCACCTTTGGTGCGGCGCGCCTCCCGGAGCACGCCGGCGGCTCCCTTGAGCGCCTTAAGAACCGCGCGCTCGACCTCGTGCACATACCGCACGATGCCGAGCTGCATGAGCGCCTCCCGCCGCAGGATCGCGTTCGAGCCGCAGAAGAACGCCGCGTTCCAGCCGTCCTTCCCCTGCTGGATCGGGCCGTAGAACAACGGTGCCTGACTGCCAAGGGCGTCGTTGTCGTCGACGTTGCCGAACACCTGTGGGGTCTGCACGAGGGCGATGAGCGGGTCGTCGAAGTACCCCAGAGTGTTGTCGAGGATCTCCGGCAATGGGATCTGGTCGGCGTCGAGGATGAGCAGGAATTCGCCGGATGTCGCCATGAGCGCGTTGTTGAGGTTGCCGGCCTTGGCGTGCAGCGGGCGGTTCTTCCAGTCGTCGCCACGGGTGATGTACCCCAGGCCAGCGGCCTCCGCGGCTTCGCGCATGTCCTCCCGTTTGCCGTCGTCGAGGATCCAGGTCAAGTGCGGGTACCGGATGTCGAGCGCGGCGCGGGCCGTGCGGATCACAAGCTCGACGGGTTCGTTGTAGGTCGTGATGAAGACGTCGACCGTGAGGCCGGGCCGCGCAGCGGCAGGGGCGTCCCTCGGCCGCGACCGCCACATCGTGAGGCCATACAGACTCACGTCGATGAGGCTGTAGGTTTCGGCCAATACGAGCGGCAGCGCGATCCACCAGGCATCCCAGTTGAGCGAGAAGAACAGGCGCCAGGCGATGTAGTTGATGCCGACGATCACGGTGACGACGATGAGCAGCCGGACGAGGAAACGCTTGGCGAGATCGCGCCGCTCCGTCACCGTCGTCTGGTCCAACACGACCATGCCGTCCCCCTTGGCGCAACGCTCGTCCCCCACGAGCGATTTTTAAGATTAGCCGCTCCGCCGTCGCACCGCGGGAAATCGCGACACCCCATTCGGGGGCGCGGCCACCGGGTCCGGCAGGACGTCACGCGTCGCGACGGAGGGGCAGGATCATCACGTCGCCGGGATTCTGCTCGAGCCGCTTGCCGGAGGCGATCGCCTCGACGAGCTCTCTCGCGCGCTGCGCGACGGCCGAGTGAGAGGGTCTGCACCTGCGTGACCGGTGGCGACGGGGCATCCAGGCCGAGCTCCGCAGCATCCGCACGCTATTCACACGGACCGGGGCCGCGGCCTCGAGAAGCGGCGGCGGCACGGCCGTGGTCAGGTCAGGTCAGATCAGATCAGGTCAGATCAGATCAGGTCAGATCTTCTCGATCGGGCTGATCTTGATGAGCAGACGCTTGCGGCCCGCGGTGTCGAACTGCACCTCGGCGATGCTCTTGGTGCCGCTGCCGCTCACCGCGCTGACCCGGCCCTCGCCGAAGTCGAGATGCCGGATGCGGTCGCCGGGCCCCAGGGTGAGGTCGCCGTTGTCCCGAACAGTGTTCGTCACCCCGCTCGTCCACTCGGTCTTTGGCCGCGCGGCGTTGCGGGCCGCGCGTGCGAGGGCCGTCGCGCCCGGCGCACCGGCGTCGAGGGAGTAGTCCGAGGCGCCGCTACCGAGCGCGGGGGCGGCACCGAAGCCCGTCCGGTTCGCGTTGATGGCTCGCGGCTGGGTTCCCCCGCGGCTGTTCGCCATGCCGGGCGACTGCCGCCAGTCGATCAGGTCGGCCGGGATCTCCTGCAGGTAGCGGCTCGGCATCGCCACGTTGACCTCGCCGAACTGCGCCCGCGTCATCGCGAGCGAGAGGTACAGGCGGCGCCGGGCGCGCGTGATCCCGACGTAGAAGAGCCGGCGTTCCTCGGCCGGTCCGCCCGGCTCGCCCGCCGACATCCGGTGCGGGAGCAGGTCTTCCTCGACGCCCGTGAGGAACACGGCCTCGTATTCGAGCCCCTTCGCGGTGTGCAGGGTCATGAGCGAGACCGTTCCGCTCGAGTCGTCGAGGTCGTCGGCCGCCGCCACGAGCGAGGTCTCGGTGAGGAAGTCGATGAGGGTGCCCTCGGGGTTGTTCTTCTGAAACTCTTTGGTGACCGCGACGAGCTCCTCGACGTTCTCGGCTCGCGCCTCGTCCTGCGGGTCGCGGCTGGCCCGCAGCGCCTCAACGAACTTGGTCTTCGTCAGCAGCGCGGTGAGTACGTCGGCCACCGGGGCGGTGTCGGCGGTGAGCGCGACCTCGTCGAGGATCGCGCCGAGCCGCAGAATCGCGCCGGTCACCTTCGGGCCGAGGCCGAGCTGGTCCGCCTCGCGCATCGCCTCGCGCAGGGTCTGCTCCGACTTGTCGGCGTGACTCTGCAGCGCCGCCTCGGTCGCCGGGCCGATCCCGCGCTTGGGCGTGTTCATGATGCGGCGCAGCGCCATCGGATCAGCGGGGTTCGCGACGGCGATGAGGTAGCCCATCACGTCTTTGATCTCGGCCCGCTCGTAGAACTTCGTCCCGCCGAGAACCCGGTAGGGCAGCGCCGAGCGGATGAAGACCTCCTCGAGCGCTCTCGTCTGGGCGTTTGTGCGGTAGAAGATGGCGATGTCGCGGTACTGCACGCCCGTCTCGCGGAGCATGACGATCTCGTCGGCGATGAACTGCGCCTCGTCGTGCTGGCTGTAGCCGGTGAACCCGACGATCTTCTCGCCGTCGCCGACGGTCGTGAAGAGCTTCTTGTCCTTGCGGTCGAAGTTGTTCGAGATGACGGCGTTCGCGG
>JAJAZI010000164.1 GCA_026785785.1 Microbacteriaceae bacterium | reverse complement strand
GCACACGCTCAGTCATCAGGTCGAGAGAGTGGGGGTATTCCGGCCGATCGCTCGCACCGTGACCGAACGCGACTACGTGCTCGAGCTCCTCCTCGCCCACGACAGCGTCGACCTCGCCTACGAGGACTGCGTCGGCGTCGGATACGACCTCGTCCACAGCGACCCGGATGCTGCGCTCGCGCTCATTGTCGCCCGGTTCGCGGCGGTCGAGCGCCAGTGCGACGCGATCATCATCCTCGGGTCCGACTACACCGACGTCGGTACCCCCACCGAGCTGTCCTACAACGCCCGCATCGCCACCAACCTCGGCGCTCCCGTGCTGCTCGCCCTCGGCGGGCGCGCCGCGGAGGGCAACGGGCCGCGCGCCCCCGACGACCTCCGGCAGATCGCCGAGGTCGCGACGGCGGAACTGCGTCATGCCCACGCGGGGCTGGTTGCGATCGTGGTCAACCGGGCGGATCCCGACAGGCTCGACGAGATCGAGACCGCCGTGGCATCCGCGTTCGACGATCCCACCTGCGCGGTGCCGGTCTGGGCGATCCCGGAGGACCCCTACCTGTTCGCGCCCACCGTTGGGGAACTGCTCGAGTCGACCGGCTCGACGCTCATCGCCGGCGATCCGGCCCTCCTCGACCGCGAGGCGCTCACCGTCGTGCTGGCGGCCATGTCGATGGAGAACGTGCTGCCGCGCCTGCTCGAGGGGGCGATCGTCGTTGTGCCTGGCGACCGCTCCGACGTGCTGCTCGCCACGATGCTCGCCGACCAGTCCGGTACCTTCCCCTCCGTCGCCGGCATCATCCTCAACGGCGGATTCGAGCTGCCGCCGCAGATCACTCGGCTCATCGGGGGCCTCCACTCGACCCTGCCGATCGCCCGCAACGAGCTCGGCACCTACGACACGGCCCTTCGGATCACCCAGACCCGTGGGCGGCTGAGGCTGGGATCGCAGCGCAAGTACGACACGGCGCTCGCCCTGTTCGAGAAGAACGTCGACGAGGACGAACTCCTCGGCCTGCTGCGGGTGGCGCCGTCCGATGTCGTCACCCCGCTGATGTTCGAGTTCGGGCTGCTCGAACGGGCCAGGAGCCAGCGTAAGCACATCGTGCTTCCGGAGGGCGGCGACGACCGGATCCTGAAGGCCGCAGCAACGCTCCTGCTGCGCGAGGTCGCCGAACTGACCATCCTCGGCGACGAAAGAGTGATCCGCACGAGGGCGACCACCCTCGGACTCGACCTCGACGGCGCTCACATCGTCGACCCGTTCGATCCGGAACTGCGCGCTCGATTCGCCGAGGAGTACGCGAGGGTGCGCGCCCACAAGGGCATCTCCCTGGTCCAGGCGAGCGACACCGTCACGGATGTCTCTTACTTCGGCACGATGATGGTGCACCTCAGGCTCGCCGATGGCATGGTGTCGGGCGCGCAGCACACGACCGCGCACACGATCCGTCCCGCCTTCGAGATCATCAAGACGAAGCCGGGCGTGTCGGTCGTCTCGAGCGTGTTCCTCATGGCACTCGCCGACCGGGTTCTGGTCTACGGCGACTGCGCGGTCATCCCTGACCCCACCGCCGAGCAGCTCGCCGACATCGCGATCTCCTCGGCGGCGACCGCGAAGCAGTTCGGCATCGAGCCGCGCATCGCGATGCTGAGCTACTCGACCGGCGACTCCGGGGCCGGCGCCGACGTCGAGAAGGTGCGCACGGCGACAGCGCTCGTGCGCGAACGCCGTCCCGACCTGCTCGTCGAGGGCCCGATCCAGTACGACGCCGCCGCCGACCCGACCGTCGCTGCCGCGAAGATGCCCGGATCGGAGATCGCCGGGCGGGCGACGGTTTTTATCTTCCCCGACCTGAACACCGGCAACAACACCTACAAGGCGGTGCAGCGCTCCGCCGGCGCCGTGGCGATCGGCCCCGTGCTGCAGGGACTCAACAAGCCCATCAACGACCTGTCCCGCGGGGCTCTCGTGCAGGACATCGTGAACACCGTCGCCATCACCGCCATCCAGTCTGCCTCGGACGCGGCGACCGAAACCGAGAGCGCATCATGACCCAGATCTTCGTCGTCAACTCCGGGTCCAGCTCGATCAAGTACCAGCTCGTCGACTTGTCGACAGAGCAGCCGGTGCTCGGCGGGCTCGTCGAGAGGGTGGGCGAGCCCGGCTCCGACGTGCCCGACCACGAGGCGGGACTGCGTCGCATCCTGCGCGACCTCGGCACCGGCCACGAGATCGCCGCCGTCGGCCACCGCGTCGTGCACGGCGGGGCGCTGTTCACCGAACCGACGGTCATTACCGACGAGGTGGAGCGGGGGATCGAGAGCCTTGCGGCCCTGGCGCCGCTGCACAACCCCGCGAACCTGCAGGGCATCAGGGCGGCACGCGATGCGCTTCCGGAGCTGCCGCACGTGGCGGTCTTCGACACCGCGTTCCACCACACCCTCTCGCCGGCGGCTTACACCTACGCCATCGACCGGGACCTCGCAGCGCGGCACGGGGTGCGCCGCTACGGATTCCACGGCACCTCGCACAAGTTCGTCTCCACGGTGGCGGCGGTGTTCCTCGGCAGGCCGCTCGCCTCGCTCAAGACGATCGTGCTGCACCTGGGCAACGGGGCCTCGGTGGCCGCGGTCGACGGAGGGGTGTCGATCGAGACGAGCATGGGGATGACTCCGCTCGAGGGGCTCGTGATGGGCACGCGCTCGGGCGACATCGACGCGGCCGTGCTGATCCACCTGCACCGCCAGGCCGGACTCGATTTCGACGAGCTTGACCAGCTGCTCAACCGGCGCAGCGGACTGCTCGGCCTCTCCGGAAACGGCGACATGCGCGACGTGCAGGCGGCGGCATCCAACGGGGACGAGGTCGCCGAGGCCGCGCTCGCCGTCTACCGGCACCGCATCCGTCGCTACATCGGGGCCTACATCGCCCATCTCGGCGGGCTTGACGCAATCGTCTTCACGGCCGGCGTCGGCGAGAACAACTCGCTGCTGCGCCGCCGCGTCCTCGCGGGGCTCGAGTTTCTCGGCATTCACGTCGACCCCGATCGTAACGAGCTGGTCTCCCGCGAGGCGCGCTTCATCTCGCCCGACGGCTCGCCCGTCGCCGTTCTCGTGATCCCCACCAACGAGGAGCTGGAGATCGCCAGGCAGACGGCTGCCGCCGCGCTGTAGCAGCGGACCCGGGCGCCCCATGTCTTCCCGTGTCTTCGTTTGTCGCTCTGCGTCGTCCTGCGAACTCGGGCGTTGGAAACTCAGGACGTCAGCATCTGGACGCGCTCCGGCTGCCGCTAACACGGCTCCGTGTGCTCCCTGATCCTGAATTTCCGACAGCGGCGCGACGGAGAGCGCCAGCCGCGGGGCCGCACCGCCGTGCTTACTCTGCTCGGACCGGGCCGCTCAGGTTGCCGAGCGCCTCGGCGATCGGCGTGCTGCCCCCGACGACCTCGAACTGCCAGCCGATCGTCGCATCCGTCTCGAGGGCCGCGGCGATGACCGCGGCGACGTCTGCGCGGGGGATCGAGGAGCGATCGCTGCGCTCCGCGACGATAACGAGGCCCGTCGGCGCGTCATTTGTCAGCCCGCCGGGCCTGACGATCGTCCAGTCCAGGCCGAGGGCGCGCACGGCGGCATCCGCGT
>JAJAZI010000163.1 GCA_026785785.1 Microbacteriaceae bacterium | reverse complement strand
CATCTACTCCCATGCCGGGATGATCGCCTACGAGGGCGAGAAGATGAGCAAGTCGCTCGGAAACCTGGTTCTCGTGTCGCGCCTGGTTCAGCGCGGCGCCGATCCCCGCGCCATCCGGCTCGCCCTCCTCGGGCACCACTACCGGCACGACTGGGAGTGGACCGACGACGCGCTCGTCGCCGCCGACCGCCGACTCACTCTCTGGCGCGACTGGGCGGAGCGCGAACAGCCCGACGCCCAGGCGACCGATTCCCTCACCAGTGCGCTGCGCGCCGCCCTGAGCGACGACCTCGACACTGTCGCGGCGCTGGATGCTGTCGACAGGGCGGTCTCGACCGGGCAGGCGCCCGACACGGGAGCGCTCGATGCCGTGCACGCACTGCTGGGCATCGACCTCCGCAGCTGAGCCCCGTCGCGCGAGCTCCGGCTCAGTCCTTGGGCCGCCAGGGCTCGTCGCCGGCGGAACCGCCGCCGCTGCCGCCGTCGGGCTTGTCGTCGCCGCTTCGCCGCAGGTACTTCTCGAACTCCTGGGCGATCGCCTCGCCGCTCGCCTCGGGGGAGTCCACGGTGTCCCTCGCCTGCTCGAGTTGCTCGATGTAGTTCGACATGTCCTCGTCCTCGCTCGCGAGGGCGTCGATCCCGCTCTCCCAGGTCGCGGCATCCCCGACCAGGTCGCCGCGGGGGATGACGACGTCGATGATCTCCTCGAGCTTGTCGATGAGCGCAAGGGTCGCCTTGGGCGACGGAGCGTTGTGCACGTAGTGGGGAACGGATGCCCAGATCGACATGGTGGGGATCCCCGCCACCTCGGCCGCGTGTCCGAGGACCGCGAGAATGCCGACCGGGCCCTCGTACGAGCTGCGTTCGAGGCCGAGCTCCCCGCGCACGGTCGCGTTCTCCGAGCTGGCGAACACCGAGATCGGTCGGGTGTGCGGCACGTCGGCGAGCATCGCGCCGAGCATGACGATGCCGGTGATCCCGGTCTCGCGCAGGGTCTCGAGAATCTCGGCGGAGAAGCTCTTCCAACCACGGGAGGGTTCGGTGCCGAGTAAAAGGTAGATGTTGGAGTTCTCGGCGACACCCACCGACAGCTCAGCGTCGTTCGCGAGGCACTCCGCCTTCGTGGCGGAGGCCTTCACCGACGTCGGCCCGTAGATCGTCACATTCGGCCAGACAAGGGTGCGGTTGCCGTCCTCGTCGCTGGCGGCGAGCGGACGGTTGAACTGGTAGTCGAAATAGTCCTCCGACTCGAACTCCGCTATCGGGTAGAGGTCGAGCAGGCCCTTGAGCGTGCGCACCGCACCGCTCGCGGCCTCGCCGGCGTCATTCCAGCCCTCGAACGCGACGACGAGAAGCCGTCCGCTCAATAGTCCCGAGCCGTCAGTCAACAGGTGTCCTCCATTGGTCGGTCACGCGCGTCGTGTCCGATCGTCTCTGATAAGGATAGAACCCGAGGCGCGGTCGGCTGAACCGCCGCCGGTACTATTGGGCATCGTGACCGAACCGAGCCTGCCCGCACTTCTTCCCGCCGCCGTTCTCTGGGACATGGATGGCACCCTCGTCGACACCGAGCCGTATTGGATGGTCGCCGAGACCGAGCTCATTGCCTCGTTCGGCGGCACCTGGACCGCCGAGGACGGCCTCGAGGTCGTCGGCATGGGCCTGTGGGATGCCGCGGTCATCTTCCAGGCGCGCGGCGTCGACATGACCGCCGACGCCATCATCGAGTGGATGACCGACCGCGTGCTCGAACAGGTGAAGGTCGAGGTGCCCTGGCGCCCGGGTGCCCGCGAGCTGCTCGCCGACCTCAAACGCGCCGAGGTTCCCACCGCCCTCGTGACGATGTCCGTGCATCGGATGGCGGTGAGAATCGTCGACGCGATCGGATTCCACGCGTTCGACGTGATCGTCGGCGGCGACGATGTCGAGCTCGCCAAGCCGCATCCGGCCCCCTACCTGCACGCCGCCGGGCTGCTCGGCGTCGACATTCTCGACTGCCTCGCGATCGAGGATTCGGTTCCGGGGCTCGCGTCGGCGATCGCATCCGGCGCCGTCACGATCGGCATTCCCCTGCACAGCCCGCTCGACCCGGGGCCGAACCACACACTCTGGGAGAGTCTCGCCGGCGTCACCCACGCCCACGTCGCCTCGCACTTCGCGCAGATCCGAACCGGGGCATCGCGGTGAGCGGCGCCGTGCGCCGCCAGAGCGGTCCATTCCGCGCCGGCGACAAGGTGCAGCTGACCGGGCCGAAGGGCCGCCTCAACACGATCGCGCTCGAGCCGGGCACGATCTTCCACACCCATCGGGGCGGGGTCGAGCACGACGTCGTCATCGGCCAGCCCGACGGGTCCGTCGTGCTCGGCACGACGGGGGAGGAGTACCTCGCGCTGCGCCCGCTCCTGAACGACTTCGTGATGTCGATGCCGCGGGGAGCTGCGATCATCTACCCGAAGGACGCCGCCCAGATCCTCGCGTTCGGTGACATCTTCCCCGGTGCCACGGTCGTCGAGGCCGGAGTGGGCTCCGGTGCGCTGAGCCTGTGGCTGCTGCGCGCGATCGGGTCGGCCGGTCGCCTGCACTCCTTCGAGCGCCGCGATGAGTTCGCCCAGGTCGCCAAGGGAAACGTCACAAGCTTCCTCGGTGGTGAACCGGACAACTGGTCCGTCACGGTCGGCGACCTGGTCGAGGAGCTCCCCGGCGTCGTCGCTGCGGGCGAGGTCGACCGCGTCATCCTCGACATGCTCGCCCCGTGGGAGTGCATCGACGAGGTCGCGACGGCGCTCACCCCCGGCGGTGTGCTCGTCTGCTACATCGCCACCGTGACGCAGCTGTCGCGCGTCGCCGAGGCGATCCGGCGCACCGGCCTGTTCACCGACCCCGACTCGTCGGAGACGATGGTGCGCGGCTGGCACGTCGAGGGCCTCGCTGTGCGCCCCGACCACCGCATGGTCGCCCACACCGGCTTCCTCATGACGGCCAGGCGCCTCGCCCCCGGCGCCATCCTGCCCCAGCTCAAGCGTCGCGCCTCGAAGACCGACTTCGCGGACGAGGATGTCGAGGCGTGGACCCCCGGATCCCTCGGCGAGCGCACCGCGACCGACAAGCGGCTGCGCAAAGCCGCGCGTGCCGCACAAGCCGGTGCAGAATTCGCTGTCGCCGCCGAGGCGGAGGGCGCGGTGCCGAGCGGCGAACAGCCGGACGACGCCGCATCCGCCACCTAGACTTGAGCAGTTCCGCCCCTGTGTTCCACCGAAATGAGGCCCTCGTGCGCAGATT
>JAJAZI010000162.1 GCA_026785785.1 Microbacteriaceae bacterium | reverse complement strand
GCGGGAGACCGCGGTGACGGTGCTCCTCAGCCCGCAGGAGCACGCGCGGCTGCTGAAGCGGGCCAAGGCCCGCGGTGTGAGCCCCGAGAAGCTTCTGCGCGACCTGATCTGACTCGTGCCCAGCGCCGCCCACGGCGAGGTGGGCGAGCCGGCGCAGCCATCCCCGCGGGTCTTCAGGTTGATCACGATGTTGGCATCGCCGACCGGCCAACCCCTGGCCCGCATTCGCGCGTGCCGCGGCGGTTCCCATTCGGTCACGCTCGTCGTGTCGTCGATGACGGTCGGCCACACGCCGGCCGAATGCGCGATTCGAGACCACGGGGCCGGCCAGGCCTCGGCGATGGCGCGGATGCCCGAGGCGCCGACCCCCTAGCTGGGATAGGGCTAGCCGTCGGCCAGCACCCGGAACACGGCCTCCGGTGCGCAGCGCAGGAATCGGGTGGTGGTGGCCAGGTCAGTCCAATCCGAGGCGCGGAGGCGTCGTGATGCCGAACTCGGCGGCGAGGGCGCTGCGGGCGGCATAGTAACCGGGCAGGCCATGCACGCCGGGGCCCGGCGGGGTCGAGGACGAACAGAGGTAGACGCCGGCCGCGGGGGTGCGCCACGGATCGGCCGACAGCACCGGGCGGGCGACGAGCTGCCAGAGGCTCGGCGCTCCGGCGGCGATGTCGCCGCCGACGTAGTTCGGGTTGTAGCGCTCCACCTCGACCGCGCTCTGGCTCGACGACGCGACGATCACGTCGCGGAATCCGGGCGCGTATCGCTCGATCTGCGCGGTGACGGCCTCGGTGGGGTCGACCGTCGACCCCGCGGGCACGTGCGTGTAGGCCCAGAGCGTCTGGAAACCGAGGGGCGCCCTCGACGGGTCGAGCAGGGTCGGTTGCGACGCGAGCACGTAGGGACCTCGCGGATGCCGGCCGGCGGCGACCTCCGCCTCCGATGCGGCAAGCTCGGCGCGGGAGCCGCCCAGGTGCACCGTGCCGGCGGCGCGCACGTGCTCGTTCGCCCACGGCACCGGTGCGGAGAGGGCGAAGTCGACTTTCGCGGCGGCGTCGCCATAGCGGAACCGTCGCAGCGCCCTGGCGTAGCGCGCGGGGAGGGCGTCACCCGCGATGGACGCGAGCGACCGGGCGCTCACATCGAGGATCACGGCTCTGGCCGATGGCAGCTCGGCGAGGGAGGTGACCTCGGTGTCGGTGACGATTTCACCTCCGTGGGCGATGAGGTCCGCGGCCATCGCCTCGATGATCGACTGGCTCCCACCGACGGGGATCGGCCAGCCCCTCGCGTGGGCGTGGGTGGCGAGAACAAGCCCGACGGCGGCGGTCTCGAGGCTCGGCATCCGGCGGATCGAGTGGGCGTTGACCCCCGTGAGCATCGCGGGGGCCTCGTCCTCGGCGAAACGGGCATTCCAGGCCGGGCTGCCCTGCTCGAGAATGCGGGCGGCGAGGCGGAGTGCGGTGAGCGGATGCCGGGGAAGCTGCAGCATGTTCGACCCGGTGAACTGGGCGACCTCCGCCACGTGGTCGACGAGGGGGCCGAACAGTCGCTTCCAGGCGCGGCCGTCGCGGCCGAGGCCCTCCGCGGTCCGGTCGAGGTCCCGCCACGCGACCCCCGCCCTGCCGTTGTCGAGCGGATGCGCGTAGGAGATCTCGGGCAGGAGGAGCTTGATGCGGCGGTCCAGTTCGAACTTCTGGAAGAAGCCGGAGGCGAGCGCCATCGGGTGCACCGCCGAGCAGACATCGTGCCGAAACCCGGGGAGAGTGGATTCGACCGTCCGGGCGCCTCCACCGATGGTGGGGTTGCGTTCGTACACGCGCACCGAGAGTCCCGCCCTCGCCATCGTCACGGCGGCGGCCATCCCGTTCGGCCCGGACCCTACGACGATCACATCGATGGTGTGCATCCTTCCAGCCTGCATCGTCGGGGGTGAATTACTCAAGTCTCGCACCGCGTCCGGGCGCGACCCATCACGGCGTGCTAGCGGCTGTCGGGGGCTCGTGGCACGATCGAGCAATGAGGCACACGATCGTTCCCCCGTACCTGCTCAGGCGACTCACCACGCTCGAGGACCCGGCGATGGCGCACGTCGCACAGGCCGCTCTCCAGTCTCTCGCGATGGACGAGTCGATCCGCCGCCACCGGGCCGTCGCGGTCGAGCACGGGGCCCAGCGGGGCGCACGCCGCCTCGGACCTCCCGCACGCTCCATCTTCGACGCCGAGCAGACCGAGACCGTGCCGGGCACCCTCGTGCGATCGGAGGGCGAAGATCCCGGACCCGACATTGCGGTGGATGAGGCCTACGACGGATTCGGCCACACGCACGCGCTGTTCCGGCAGGTCTACGGCCGCGCATCCATCGACGACGACAACCTGCCCCTGCTCGGCACGGTGCACTTCGGGCGCGACTACGAGAACGCCTTCTGGGATGGCGAGCGCATGGTCTTTGGCGACGGCGACGGAATGGTCTTCGGCCGGTTCACCGCGTCGCTGAGCGTCATCGGGCACGAACTCGCGCACGGCGTCACGCAGTACACGGCGAACCTGATCTACCGGGGCCAGTCGGGTGCGCTCAACGAGTCGATCTCCGACGTCTTCGGGGCCCTCGTCGAGCAGCGGGTGCTCGGCCACACCGCGGAGAGCGCGAGCTGGATCATCGGCACCGGGCTGTTCACCGATCGGGTCGAGGGGCTGGGCCTGCGCTCGATGAAGGCGCCCGGGACGGCCTACGACGATGATGTTCTCGGCAAGGATCCTCAGCCGGCCTCCATGGAGGACTACATCGATACCGTGGACGACAATGGGGGCGTGCACCTGAATTCGGGCATCCCCAATCGCGCGTTCTACCTCGCCGCGACGGCGATCGGCGGCGAGGCCTGGAGCTCGGCCGGCCAGATCTGGTACGACACGGTCTCGGGCGGCACGATTTCGGCATCCTGCGACTTCGCCGCCTTCGCCCGGGCGACGGCGGGGGCGGCTGCCGACCGGTTCGGCGTGGACTCAATCGAGCACGTCGCGGTCACCGGGGCGTGGGCGGCCGTCGGCGTGGGAATGTGACCGGGCATGCGAGCCCTGCCATGAAGATCACGGTGACCCGCAGCGGCGGCATCGCCGGGCTGACACGCGAGTGGGTGGTGCGGGTCGAGGAGCAGGGCGACCCCGATTCGTGGTTCCGGCTCGTCGAACAGCTGCCGTGGCGGCCGCGCCATCGTTCGGCACCGCAGCCCGACCGTTACGTCTACCGGATCGCGGTATCGCGCCGTCGCATCACGCTGCCGGAGCAGGAGCTGACCGGGCCGTGGCGCCAACTGGTCGACCGGGTACGCGACGCGGCCGAACAACCCGAGAAAGACTGATGGACCGGAAGCCCCCCGGCTTCCGGTCCATTCCGTGCCTTTCGACACTGATCATTCCCCCGAATGACCTACTTCGCCTTCCCCCCGGAAAGCGACGCAGGTCAATGATGCGGCATGTCAACAGGTGAGAAACATCCCCACTCCGGGGGTTCCCCTATCGGGGGACATGGGGGACAAGAATTCCGGTCGATACTTTCGCCGCGGGAAGCCCCGCGACGGGGTCCCTGACTCTGGGCAGCCGAGACCCCGCCACTCGACGCACACATTACTTAAAGGCGCTTAGGAGTCGCCTCGCCGCCGAGTGAATCGAACTCAGTCATGCTGGACACCGACTGGGTCCGATCGTGGGACGCGTGCCGAAGCACGTAAGCAGCACGGTACGGCCCCAATCTCCACGCCAGCTTGGAACTGCCCGAGCGGTGGCGGAGTCCCGCTGGGCTGCTCGCCGCGGGGCCTAGCTCGCTGTCGTCGCGAGCACGATCCCCCACGCAGCGAGAAACACCACACCGAGAAGCGCACTGCTGATCGCGACGATCCACAGGCGCCGCACGGCGCGCGCGCTGCGGACCTGGTGGTGCACCGAGGCGAATCGGGTGCGGAGCTCGTCACCATCCTGCGGGCCGGACGCGATCCCAAGCCAGGTGCTTGGACTCTCCGCGTGTGCGACGAGCCGCCTGATCTCGTGCTCGTCCAGGCACGCCGGAAGCGCCTTGAGGGCCTCGACCAGGCCGGCAGGGTCGACGACGACAACATCCCGCGGCATGTCGCGAACGGTGATGCTGTGCGGTTTGACGACCACGATCACGCCGATTGCCTTGACGTGCGAGCCTTGCGCCACCCCGAGGGCGCGCTCGACCCTCCCGACCTCGAACTCGGATTCCCGCACGTGGGAGGACGTGGTCCCGGCGATCCGCAACGCGCCCCGCGCGACCGAGACCCTCTGCTGCCCGACATCGATCGTGCGGATGCAGAGGACTCCGGCGGGTCCGATCACCAGATGGTCGATGTCGACCTGCCCCTCCCCCTGCGGGATGGCGTGCAGCACGGTCCAGCGCGGGTCGAGTCTCGCGAGGGACTCGCCAACGCCGAGCTCGCCGAGCACGCGCCGGTACCGCCGGCCGCTCTCCTCGTCCAGTGGACTCGCGCCGAAGCTGCGGGCGACTCTCGACGGCGGCGAGGTCTGGTCGTGGGAGGCCAGGAACCCCGTCATGGCACCGTGCGCCGGCACTCGATCACGCAAGGAGGCGGGGTGAATCACCCCGCCTGACTCCGGAGATTGCACCATGTCATTCCCGATCTCGAGAGCGACACCAGACCATCCGAATTGGATGACGACCGTCCCTCAGACCACCTTGTCAACCCGGTGGTGGTTCCAAAACCCCCCGAGAGCGGGTGGGGGCGCCCCCAGTTCGGGGCCCGTCACCGGCGTCACCACGCCAGCTGCCGGTCGCTGTCAGCAGTGTGCGATGCTCTGGACGTCGTATCCAGTGAGCCGTTCACGGCCCCCGAGCCCGTCCAGCTCGAGCACGATGCGGATGCCGGCCACGACGTAGCCCGCGCGCTCCACGAGGCTCGCCGCCGCGGCGAGGGTGCCACCGGTCGCGAGGAGGTCGTCGACGAGCAGCACTCGTGAGCCGGCCGGCAGCCGGCCCTCGTGCAGTTCGAGTTCGGCGGTGCCGTATTCGAGGTCGTAGCCCTGCGCCAGCACGTCGCCGGGGAGCTTGCCCGCCTTGCGCACGGCGAGGACGCCCACGCCGACGCTGTAGGCGCCGGCTGCCGCGAGCAGGAAGCCGCGAGCCTCGACCCCGGCGATGGCCGCGACGTCGGCGGCACCGTCAGCGGTGAGCGCGTCGTGCATGAGCGCGTCGATGACGTCGCGAAATGCCGCCGGGTCGGCGAATACGGGGGTGAGGTCGCGGAACAGGATGCCGGGCGAGGGGAAGTCCGGATAGCTGTCCATGAGTTCGTGCACGTGATGGCTGGCCTGCTCGCGGATCATCCCGCCAACGCTACGCGGTCCGGCCGGTGCCGGGCGCACGTCGGGCTACTGCAGCAGCGTGCGGCGCAGGAACTCGGCGACATCGTCGATCTCGTCCCGGGAGATCGAGTGCCCGATGCCGGGGTATTCGCGCACGGTGAGCTGCGCGTGCTCGGGCAGCCACCGCATCGTGCGCTCGATCGCGTCGGCCGGAATCACCGGGTCAGCGGGGTCGCGGCCCCAGAACACCGGTCGTGCGGCAGCGGCGAGGAGCGAATCCTGTTCGGCATCCGCCCCGCCCTCGATCGAGAAACCCGCGAGGTTCACGAAGCTCTCGAACCGGTGGGGTGCGTGGCGGAGAAGCTGGGTGGTCAGCGCACCGCCCTGGGAGAACCCCACGACCGCGACGCGCGAATCCGGAGCCACCCGCGCGAGCCAGTTGAGCAGCCCGGCCGTCGCGGCGATCGCGCTCGCGGGATCGGGAAACCCGGGAAGGCCGGAGCGGAACCATGTCCAACTGTCGCCCAGCGCACCACCGGCGTGCGGGAGCGGGGCGCGCACGGACGCGTAGACGGCGTCCTTCGGCAGCGCCGGCACGAGCGAGAAGAGGTCGCGTTCGTGCGATCCACGGCCGTGCAGCAACACGACGAGCGGCCGCGGCTCACCCGGCTGAAGGCGGTCGGACCAGACGACGGCGCCGTCGTCGAGGGGCAGGTCGCCAGGGCGGTCGGACGTGAGGGGCGCGGTGGTGTCGGTCATGATCGGTCCAGACTAGATGCCGCGCCCGGCGGGTGCGGAAGCTGCGGGGGCGTCAGTCGGCGATCGGTCCGAGCAGCGCCGTCGCCACGGTCGAATGGGCGGAGTCGGCGGTGCTGGGG
>JAJAZI010000161.1 GCA_026785785.1 Microbacteriaceae bacterium | reverse complement strand
GCGATTTACACCGTCTCCGCTATCATCTCCGGTGCCGTGATCGCGGGCCTCGGCTCGTGGCTGATCGTGCGCGCCCTCGCGAAGACGGGTGTACTCAGCCGATTCGCGTCTGGCCGGGACGCCACCGCGCGCGCCTGAGAACACGCATGACTGCCCCGCCGCTCACGCCCCCCGAGGGCACCGCCGCGCCGACCCGCGCGGCGGCATTCGGACGCGCGCCCGTGAGCGCATCTGGCGGCAGCGCGGGCGGAGCGTCGGTCGAGCTGACCGGGTGGGGCTGGCGGCACGCCACCCGGTCAGCGTGGGCGCTGCGCGGGCTCGACCTGCGGATCGAGCCGGGGGAGCGCGTGCTGCTGCTCGGCGCATCCGGTGCGGGCAAGTCCACCCTGGTGCACGCGCTCGCGGGCGTGCTCGGCGGCCCCGACGAGGGCGACAGCGAGGGGCGTTTGCTCATCGACGGGGCGGAGCCGGAGAGCGCTCGCGGCCGGGCCGGGCTGGTGCTGCAGGATCCGGATTCGCAGGTGGTGCTCGCCCGTGTCGGCGATGACGTGGCGTTCGGGTGCGAGAACCTCGGCCTGCCGCGGGATGAGATCTGGCGCCGCGTGGCCGGCGCGCTGGATGCCGTCGGCCTGAACGTTCCACTTCGGCATCCGACGAGCGAGCTGTCCGGCGGTCAGAAGCAGCGCCTCGCGCTCGCCGGGGTTCTCGCCATGCGCCCCGGCCTGCTGCTGCTCGACGAGCCGACCGCGAACCTCGATCCCGACGGGGTGGTCGAGGTGAGGGACGCCGTCGCGCGGGTGCTCTCCGGGTCGGATGCCACCCTCATTGTGATCGAGCACCGCGTGGATGTGTGGTGGAAGCTCGTCGACCGCGTGATCGTGCTCGCGCCGGGCGGGGGAGTGCTCGCCGACGGCCGCCCGGACGACCTGCTCGGGCGTGAGGGCGCGGCGCTCGCCGCATCCGGCGTCTGGGTTCCGGGGCATGCGCCCGAGCCGCCCGGCCGCACCGGGTTCAGCGGTCCCGAGCTCGTGCGTACCGAGGGCCTCGCCGTCGGGCGCCGACCGGGCGTCGTGCTCCGCTCGGGTATCGAGCTGCGGATCGACGCGGGGCGCTGCCTCGCGATCACCGGCCCGAACGGCACGGGCAAGTCGACGACGGGACTCACCCTCGCCGGACTCATCCGGCCCGCCGCCGGCGAGGTGGATGCGAGCGGCATCGCCGACGGCCTGGCTGCGGCTCCCTTCTCGTGGAAGTCGCGCGAGCTCGTCACCCGGATCGGCACGGTGTTCCAGGACCCCGAGCACCAGTTCGTCACCGGCACGGTGCGGGACGAACTCGCCGTCGGTGCTCTCGCAATCGGGCTGGACGCGGCGGAGACCGCGCGCCGCATCGACCCGCTGCTCGAGCGGCTCCGGCTCGGCGGCCTCGCGAACGCGAACCCCTTCACCCTGTCCGGCGGCGAGAAGCGCCGACTGTCGGTCGCCACCGTGCTCGTGACCCGACCCCGCCTGCTCGTGCTCGACGAGCCGACCTTCGGCCAGGATGCCCGCACCTGGCGCGAACTCGTCGCCTTCCTCGCCGAGCTGCTCGACGCGGGCAGCGGGGTCGTCGCGGTGACCCACGACACGAGGCTCGTCGACGTGCTCGCCGACGACGAGTTGCGGCTGGAGGCGCACTCGTGAGCGTGCTCACCCCTCAGGCGGGCACCCAGGCGATCTACCGGGTGAACCCGGTCGCCAAGCTCGGGGCCACCGCGATCATCAGCATCGCGCTCGTGCTCAGCATCGACTGGGTGTCGGCCGCCGTCGCCCTCGCGTTCGAGAGCGTGCTGTTCCTCTTCGCCGGGCTCTCGCTGCGCCGCTTCGCCCTGCGCACCCTCCCCGTGACGATCGCCGCGTTCTTCAGTGCCGTTACGATCTTGCTGTACGGCGAGCCCTCGGGGCAGAGCTACCTGCGTTTGCTCCTCATCAACGTGAGCGACGGCTCGATCGAGCTTGCGATCGCCACCCTCCTGCGCGTTCTCGCGATCGGGCTGCCCGCGGTCGTGCTGTTCGTCACGGTCGACCCCACCGACCTTGCCGACGGACTCGCCCAGGTGCTCCACCTGCCCTCCCGGTTCGTGCTCGGCGCCCTCGGCGGGCTGCGCCTCGTCGGCCTGTTCATCGACGACTGGAAGTCGCTCGAACTGGCCCGCCGGGCGCGGGGTATCGCCGACCGGGGTCGGCTGCGCCGCTTCGCGGGCCAGGCTTTCGCGCTGCTCGTGCTCTCGATCCGCCGCGGCTCCAAGCTCGCGACGGCGATGGAGGCGCGCGGCTTCGGCGGGTCTAACCGGCGCAGCTGGGCCCGCGAGTCGCGGTTCGGTGCGGCCGAGGTCGCGCTGCTGCTCATCGGCGTTGTCGTCGCGGCGGTGTCGGTCACCGTGTCGGTCGCGACCGGGAGCTGGAACTTCATTGTCGGCGGGTGAGTTGTCGACGGCCGAGCCGAGCGCGGATGAGCCGACCGCGGCGGTGTTCTCCGCACTCGCGGCCGCCGCGATGCCGGGCCGCCCGCCCGTCGTGCTGGTCGACGGCGGGTCCGGATCCGGCAAGAGCACGCTCGCGCGGCTGCTCGTCGCGCAGTGGGCCGTGAATCGTCCGGGGGAGGAGGTTTCCCTCGTGCGGCTCGACGACATCTATCCCGGCTGGGACGGCCTCGAGGCCGCTGCCCGGCAGGTCACCGACGGCCTTCTGGTGCCGTTGGCAGCGGGCGAGCCGGGCCGCTGGCGGCGATGGGACTGGGCGACCAACGCCCCCACCACGTGGCACAGCGTCGATCCGGCGACAGCGCTGATTGTCGAGGGCTCCGGCGCCCTCGGCGGCGCCAGCCGCACGCTCGCCACGCTCGGTGTCTGGGTCGAGCTGGATGCCGCCGAGCGCCGCTGGCGGGCGATCGCGAGGGACGGCGCGCTGTACGAGTCCAATTGGGACCGCTGGGCCGCGCAGGAGGCGCAGTTCGCCGCGAGAGAGCACCCCGACCGCCTGGCCGATGTGGTGATCGACGGACGTAGCATTGCCCAGTGACCCTTTCCCCCTTCATCACCGCCCGTCAGCTCGCCCTCGCTCTCGAGGCAGCCGACACCCGGCCGGCGGTCTTCGACGCGAGCTACCTGCTCGCGAAGCCCGCGTTCGACGGCGACTACAGTTCCGGACCCGCCGAGTCGGACTGGCTCGAGGCGCATATTGTCGGGTCGACCTACGTCGACATCGCCCGGCAGTTCTCCGACCCGCGAGGCGCGACCCACTTCACGCATCCGGAGCCCCAGGCGATCGCCGATGAGCTCGCCCGCCTCGG
>JAJAZI010000160.1 GCA_026785785.1 Microbacteriaceae bacterium | reverse complement strand
GTGGCGAGCTCCTTGAGGGTGGAGCTGACGAACACGCGCAGACGCTGGTCTGGCGTTCGGATGACCGCTGTCGCTGGGTTCGGACAAATATCCCGCGCCCTCAGACCCCTCGGAGTCCACCTGGTTCGTGACGTACGCAGCCCACGCGTTGGCGCCTAGTGTGCCATCGGTCGGTCGCCCGACGCGGGCTCCGGGGTGCGCCGGATCATGAACGCGGCGGGGATCGCGAACATCGAAATGACCGCACCGTAGACGAACGCGACGCGGACCCCCTCGGCTGTCGCCGCGACATCCGTCGCCCCGTCGTCGACGAGGATCGCGGCCTGGGCAGCCATCACGGTCACGAACAGGGCGGTGCCCGCCGCCCCCGCGAGCTGCTGCGCGGTGCCGACGATCGCGCTGCCGTGCGAATACAGCTGCGGGCGGAGCGACCCGAGGCTCGCCGAGAACAGGGGGGTGAACAGCAGGGCGAGGCCCACGCTCAGCGACACGTGCGCGGCGAGCACCGAGAACGGGGAGGTGGTCGCCTGGAACGTCGTCATGATCCACAGCACGGAGGAGACGATGACGGCGCCGGTCACGAGCAGCACGGTCGGGCCGATCCGGTCGTAGGTGCGGCCGACGAACGGCGCGAGCAGGCCCATCGTGAGCCCACCGGGAAGCAGCAGGAGTCCGGTCTGCAGTGGGTCGAGGCCGAGCACGTCCTGCATGTAGATCGGCAGTAGCACGATCGTGCCGAAGAACGCCATCATGCTCATGGTGAACATCACGATCGAGAAGGTGAAGTTGCGCGAGCCGAAGGTGCGCAGGTCGAGCAGCGCACGCTCGGCACGCTGCAACCGGACCTGGCGCAGCACGAACACGGTCAGAGCGACGCCGCCGACGCCGAGCGGGAGCCAGGCGCCGAGAGGGCTACCGCCGGCGGCGATCCCGCCGAGGCTGCTCAGGCCGTAGACGAGTCCGCCGAAGGCGAAGGCAGACAGGATCACGGATGCCGCGTCGAAGTGGGTGCGCCGGGGTGTCGTGACGTTGCGCACGCGGGCGGCGCCGAGGGCGAGCGCGCTCAGGGCGATCGGGAGCACGAGGATGAACATCCAGCGCCAGTCGAGCACGCTCAGGATAATGCCGGAGATGGTTGGCCCGATCGCGGGGGCGACCGAGATGACGATGGAGATGTTGCCCATCGTGCGGCCGCGGGAGGCCGCGGGGACGAGCGTCATGACGGTCGTCATGAGCAGCGGCATCATGATGGCCGTTCCCGTTGCCTGCACGACGCGGCCGACCAGCAGCACCTCGAAGCCGGGCGCGACCGCGGCGATGAAGGTGCCAGCGCTGAACAGCGACATCGCCGTGATGAATACCGGGCGCGTGTCGAAGCGCTGGAGCAGGAATCCGGTGATGGGGATCACCACGGCCATGGTCAGCATGAACGCCGTCGTCAGCCACTGCGCGGCGTTCGCCGTGATGTCGAGGTCTTTCATGAGTTGCGGCAGCGCGACGCCCATGATCGTCTCGTTCAGGATCACGACGAAGGCCGAGACGAGGAGGAGGCGGATGACGAGACTGTTGCGACGGGTGATGGCGTCGGCGTCCGTGGGAGCTTGGGCGGCGGTCGAGAGACGAGCTTCGGTCAAGATATTCCGTACGTGTGTGGGTGCGAGGGCGCGCGGGCTCGACAAATGGTAAGCGCTCTCGACCCGAGCGCATTGCCGCGGCGTTTTATTCCCCTCGTCGAGCCTTACGTTAAGGCGCTTGGGCGCGGGTCGCGCGCGACCCCCACACTGCGGGCGAGCTCGGTCGGCCCGAATGACACGTTCTGGGTGAGCCGCACCGTGACCTCGTCGGCCGAGAACGCCAGCTCGACCAGGAGCGCGATGGGCGTCTCGTAGACCTGCAGGCGGGCCACAAAGGTCGAGTCGTCCGTCCAGGCGCCGGACGCCGCAACCGCGGCCCGCCGTGTGCGGCGGAAGCTGCCCGCCTCGGGAACGGCCGCAGTTCCGGTGATCCACGTGCCGAGTCCGCAGTCGATGCGGTGCTCGCGCGCTTCGTCGCGCAGGGTCAGCTCGGCGCGGTCCGCGGCGAACACGACGCGGATCCCCTCGAGGTGGGCGACGTTGGGGGCGAGGTCGTAGTCGCGCCCGGAGACGGATGCCGCCATCGGCGACACCGCGGACCCGGCCGGATGCGCGATCGCCAGCGCCGCGAGCGCCGCGCCGAGTTCCGCGTGCCCGGCGGGATCCTCCTGCAGTGGTCCCGGCGTCGAGAGACCCGCGAGCAGGTGGCCCCAGGCCGCGGTGACGACGGCCGCGGTGTCGCTCAGCGCGCTCGTCAGCGCGAGGACGGCATCCTCTTCCGGCATGACGATCGCGAGCTGGCCGAACGCGCCATCCGCCCGGTACGCACCGTGCTGGCAGAGCCAGAACTGGTAGCCGTAGCCCTGCGTCCAGTCGTCGGGCAGGGACGGATCGCCGTTCGACACCTGGCTGGAGGTCGCGGCATCCACCCACTCCGCCGGCACCAGCTGAGCATTGCCCCACCGGCCGCGCTGCAGGTAGAGCTGGCCGAATTTCGCGAGGTCCTCCGTGGTGATCGCGAGGCCCCAGCCGCCCACGTCGATTCCCCGCGGGCAGCGATCCCAGCTGGCGCCCTCGATGCCGAGCGGCTGCAGCAGGCGGGGGGTCAGGTAGTCGAGCAGCCGCTGCCCGGTGAGGCGCTGCAGGATCGCCGACAGCAGGTAGGTCGCACCGGTGTTGTAGACGAAGGCTCCGCCGGGCGGGTTCTCGACCGGCCGACGGAGAATAACGCGCGCCCAGTTGCGCTCGGGTGAGTGCAGCGCGCGGAGGGTGTCCTCGGCGTGCCCCGTGTTCATCGCGAGCAGGTGCCGCACCCGCATCGCCTGGAGGTTTTCGCTCATCCCGGCCGGGGCGTCGTCGGGCAGCAAGCCGACGACGGGGTCGTCGAGGCCGAGCAGGCCCTCGTGGATCGCGATGCCGACGGCGGTCGCGGTGACGCTCTTGCTCACCGAGAACAGCTCGTGCCGCAGGGACGGCGCGAACGGCGTCCACCAGCCCTCGGCGATGACGTGCCCGTGCCGGAGCAGCATGATGCTGTGCAGCTCCTGCCCGCCGGTGGCGACGGCGGCGAGGAACTCGCGGATGGCGCGCGAGGGAACACCCTGCGCCTCGGGGGTGCTGCGGGGGAGCGGGGTCGGCGGCATCGGGGCTAGGCGAACGCCGGCATGACGGCGCGCTCGAACAGCTCGATGCCGGAGCGGTCGTAGGCGGCCTCGGGGAAGTAGAAGATGCCGTAGCCGAGCCCGCGGCCTTGCATGTCGCGCAGGCGCTCGACAACCTGTTCCGGTGTGCCGACCGTGAGCGCGCCTGCCGCGTACTCTCCCACGAAGGCATCCGACCGCTCCTCGCCGAGGTAGGGGAGCACCCGCGCGCGCACTGCTGCGATACGGTCGGCGACCTCTGCTTCGGTGTCGGCGATGATCACGTTGTAGTTCGCGGAGCGCACGATCGCGTCGAAGTCGGTGCCCACATCGGAGCAGTGCTGGCGCAGGATCTCGCTCTTGTGATCGAACTCGGCGGGCGCGCCGGCGAAGTTCGTGTACTGCGCGTACTCCGCGGCAATTTTGAGGGTCACCTTCTCGCCGCCGCCCGCGATCCAGAGGGGGATGCCGCCGGGCTGCAGCGGCAGCGGACGCACGATCGCGCCGTCGACCTGGTAGTGCTTGCCGTCGAGCGTCGCCGATCCGGTGGTCCAGGCCTGGCGCATGATGTCGACGCCCTCCCGCAGGCGCCCGAGGCGGGTTCCCGCGCTCGGGAAGCCGTAGCCGTAGGCCTTCCACTCGTGCTCGTACCAGCCGCCGCCGATGCCCATCTCGGTTCGTCCGCCCGAGACGATGTCGACTGTGGCGGCGACCTTGGCGAGGTAGGCGGGGTTGCGGTAGCTCATGCAGGTGCACATCTGGCCGATCCGCACCCGCGAGGTGGTCGCCGCGAAGGCGGCCATGAGCGTCCACGCCTCGTGGGTGGCCTCCTCCGAGGGCACCGGAACGGTGTGGAAGTGGTCGTAGACCCAAATCGACTCCCAGGCGCCGGCATCGGCGTGCTGGGCGAGGGAGTTCATCGCCGTCCACTGCTCGGCGGGATCGATGCCGACGAGGTCGTGCCGCCAGCCCTGGGGAATGAAGAGTCCGAATCGCATCCGTCCAGCTTACGAACCGATCGGCCGCGCTGGCGCCGGCGCACAGCAGAATGGGGCCATGACGATTTCTCCTTACGGGTCCTGGCGCTCGCCGATCTCCGCCCACGACCTCGCCGCGAGCGGGCATCCCGTGAGCGGAGGGGCGTGGGTCGGTGACGACATCTGGTGGCTCGAACTGTGCCCGAGCGAGGGCGGGCGGCTCGCGGTGCGCACAGCCGGCGGCGACGGCACTCCCGTTGACGTGCTGCCGGCACCGTGGAATGCGCGCACGCGGGTGCACGAGTACGGCGGCGGGGCCTGGACGGTGACCGCCGATCGCGCGCTGGTCTTCGCCGAGTTCACCGACCAGCGCCTCTACCGCCTCGACGCCGGGAGCGCTGTGCCGGTGCCGCTGACGCCGGCGGAGGGCGGCTTCCGCTTCGGCGAGCTCGCGGTCCGCGGCGACGAGATAATCGCGGTACGGGAGACCCACGGTGAGCGCCTCACGCGGGACATCGTCGCGGTGCCCGTCGACGGCTCGGCGGCGGATGCAGCCGGGGCCATCCGCTCCATCGTTTCGGGCTCGCACTTCCTCGCCTATCCGCGCTTCTCGCCCAACGGGCGCAGCCTCGCCTTCGTCGCCTGGGACCACCCGCAAATGCCGTGGGACGGCACCGAGCTGCGCCTCGCCGACCTCTCCGACGATGGCACCGCGCGCAGCGTGCGCACGATCGCCGGATCGGCGACCGAGTCCGTTCTCCAACCGGAGTGGGTCGACGACGACTCCCTCCTCGCCGTCACCGACCGCGACGGCTGGTGGAACCTCGCGGCCTTCGCCCTCGACGGCGCCCGCACGGACGTGCTCACCGAGCGGGCCGAATACGCCGGCGCCCTCTGGGTGCTCGGTCTGCGCTGGTTCGACCTGCACGGCGGCCGCATCCTCGCCGTACGCACGCACGGCGACGACAGCCTCGTGCTGGTCGACCCTGCCACGGG
>JAJAZI010000159.1 GCA_026785785.1 Microbacteriaceae bacterium | reverse complement strand
ACCGCGGTGAGCTCGCCGAGGACAACCCCATGGTCAGTCCCATCAACGGCAGCCTCGCCGGGCTCGGCCCGATCACCCTGCTCAGCGGCACCCGCGATATCCTCAATGCGGATGCCACGCGGCTCGTGCGCATCGCGGCTGCATCCGGACACCCGCTCGATTACCACGAGGCGCCCGAGATGCTCCACGTGTATCCGCTGCTGCCGATTCCCGAGGCGCGAGAGGCGCGCCGGGTGATCACGGATGCGATGCTCACGGCCAACCCCTCTCCGCTGCGTGTTGTGCAGCCCTAGCCTGACTCCGCGCCGACGAATGGACGGGCGCCGTGCACTCGCTTGTGGTCCACGACAGCCTGTGGGGCAACACGGATCAGATCGCGCGTGTTCTCGATGCCCAAGTTCACCTTTCGCGAGAGCGCTGTCTCCGATCACGACGCGCCGCATGCGCCACGTCGTGGAATCCGGGAGCGGTACTGCCGTGCTGCGCAGGCGCGGGAGCAGGCGTAGCCTGAGATTGTGGCCGCGTTCACGGCCTCAACAGGAATGAGACCCCCATGAAAGCGGCTCGCTACTACGCCAAGAATGACATCCGCATCGAGCAGATCGATGCCCCGGAGCTGCGCCCCGGCACCGTTGCGATCGACGTCGCCTGGTGCGGCATCTGCGGCACCGACCTGCACGAGTACCTCGACGGGCCCATCTTCATTCCCGCGCCGGGGCATCCGCACCCCATCTCCGGCGAAGAGGCTCCGGTCACCATGGGGCACGAGTTCTCGGGCACCATTACCGCCCTCGGCCAGGGCGTGTCCGACCTCGAGGTCGGACAGAACGTCGTCGTCGAGCCCTATATTGTCGGGCCAGACGTCTCCACCGGACCCGGCGAGAGCTACCAGCTCTCCAAGAACATGAACTTCATCGGGCTCGGCGGCCACGGCGGCGGGCTCAGCGAGAAGGTCGTCGTCGAGCGCCGATGGGTGCACCCGATCGGCGACATCCCGCTCGACGTCGCCGCGCTCATCGAGCCCCTGTCCGTCGGGCACCACGCGTTCGTGCGCAGCGGCGCGAAGGCTGGCGACACCGCTCTCATTGGCGGAGCGGGCCCGATCGGTCTCCTCCTCGCCGCGGTACTCAAGGCCGAGGGGCTCACCGTATTCATGTCTGAGCTCAGCCAGGCGCGCAAGGAGAAGGCGACGAGCACCGGGGTCGCTGACCAGGTTCTCGACCCGAGCGAAGTGGATGTCGCGGCGAAGGTGCGCGAGCTCACGGGCGGCACGGGCGTCGACGTCGGTTTCGAGTGCTCGAGCGTCAATGTCGTGCTCGACACCCTGCTCGACGCGGTTCGGCCCGGCGGGGTCGTCGTCAACGTGTCGATCTGGGGTCACCCGGCGACCGTCGACATGCAGAAGCTCGTGCTCAAGGAAATCGACCTGCGCGGCACCATTGCTTACGCCAACGACCACCCGGCGACGATCAAGCTCGTTCAGGAGGGCAAGGTCGACCTGGCTCCCTTCATCACCGGCAGGATCGCCCTCGACGACCTCGTCAGCAAGGGATTCGACACGCTCATCAACCACAACGACACGCAGGTGAAGATCCTCGTTCACCCGTAGTCGGTTCACACGTGCGGGGCGACTGCCTCGCCCCGCACGTGTGTAAACCATCCGAGATTGTGTTTCGGGTTGTAGTCGCGCGGCGAGGTGTAGAAGACTCGGCACTTCGATCTGATGCCCCACCGATGAAAGGTAGAACCGTGACTCTGACTCTTACCGACAAGGCGAGCACCGTCGTCAAGGCGATCTCGACGCAATCCACCGATCCCGAATCCGGCGGCCTTCGCATTGCCGTCGAGGGCGATGCTGCCGATTTCAGCATCTCGGTCGTTCCGGCCGCCGAGCCGAGCGACACCCTCGTCGAGAACGACGGGGCCCGTGTCTTCCTCGACCCCAGCGCGGCGGAGGCGCTGTCCGAGGCGGTGCTGGATGCCGACGTCGAGGACGACGGTGCCGTGCGCTTCTCGGTCGGGACCGCCGCCTAGCGACCGGCCCCGTCATCGCCGGGCGCGGTGCCCTCGGTCGCCGTATTCTCGGGCGCCGTGCCCTCGGTCGCCGTGCTCTCGGGCGCCGTGCCCTCGGCAACGTCGACGACGACCTCGTTGCGGCGCAGAAACCACGGCTTGTATGGCGGATCGAAGCGCGCGAAACGGGGCTCGCCGATCGGGGTCATCCCCGCCGCCGCGACCCCCGCCACGAGGTCGGCGCAGTGCTTCTGGTAGGAGGCCTGCGTCCACCGCCCCGAATACCGCGCCGCAGCGCTGAGGGTCTCCGGAACCAGGCGAACGCGCACTTCGGGTCGCAGCGGCTCGGGGGCGGTCTCGGCGGTGATCGTCTCAGGCAGCACGAACGCGATGACGTAGGAGCCGGCATCCGCGGTCCTCTGCACGACCGGCGCGGTCATCGCGATCTCCTCCGAGGCGGAGTTCTGCACCACCGGCGACGTCATGGCGAGCGTGCTCTGTGACCGGTTCTCGCCGCTGATATAGCCGAAGAGGTTGCGGAAGGCGCGATTGCCGGCGTCCTCGAACTCGGCAGTCACGGTGACCTCAGCCACCAGGTGTGCCGGATAGCGGCGCAGCTCGAAGCCAGGTTCGGTGCGAAGCACGAGGTACGGCTGCTGCTCGGTCATGGTGCAGAAGGTACACCCGGGGGTCGGGACTGGGCTGGGTGGCGGTGGCCGGTAGGGGCGGCGATCCTCCGCCGCCCCTAACGCCGTGGTGTTTATAGCGGCGCCTGATCGCCCAGGTTCCGTCGGCGAGTGCCTTGGCCGGGTGCTGCACGTTCAGGAACAGCGTCTTCGGGTCCTTGCCGAAGTAGATTCCGCTGATCTCGGCCCCGGTGTCCTTGATCGAGGCGAACTGCAGGGCGCTGTCGGCGGTGCCGTCGTTGCCGGCATCCTGTCCGGCGACCCAGACGTCGGAGAGGTAGTTGTCCTCGACCATCCAGAGCGAGCCATCCGGCCCCTGTGCGAGGTTGTCGGGGTTGTTGAAGCCCGTGACCCCCGCAGCCGCGTTCTCGACGGGGACGTTGAGGCCGGCCTGGACGAATGGCGTCAGCACCTGAGTGTTGAGGTCGATCGCGACGACGCGGTCCTCCGACGTGTTCGCGACGTAGAGGGTGCTGCCAATAACCTCGACGTCCTCAGGGCGGCCGAACTCGGTCGCGCTGACGGCATCGGCCGCCGCGTCGGTGTCGGCGACGACGGCGTCCATGTCGAGGGCGACCCATTCGAACGCGCCGACCTTGTCGTTGAAGGTGGACTGGTTCCAGACCTGCGCGTCGTCGGCGAGCCCAGTGAGCTTCAGGGCATAGAGCTGCCCGTTGGACAGGTCGCCGCGGGTGGTCGGCTCGAACTTGTAGATCGACCCGCCGTTGAGCTCGTCGATGACGAAGACCGTGCCATCGGCGAGCGCTTCGATGCCTTCGTGGCGCATGACGCCGACCTCGGTGCGCTCGATGACCTCGAGCACGACGGTCGGGTCGGCGGGGTCGAGGATCGCCTCGAACAGGCGCCCGCCCGTCGTCTCTTCGGCGAAGAGGATGGTGCCCCACGGCGTCCAGCGGATGCCGTCAAGTCTGTTCCAGTCGGCATCCTGCGCGATCACCTTCACGTCGCCCGTCGTCAGGTCGACGACCGAGAGCGACCCGTTCGCGCCCACTTCGTGAGTGCGGTAGAGGTACCGACCGGCGTGGCGCCCAGTCTCATTGACGGTGTTCATGTCGGTGAGGTCGTCGGCCCCGCCAGGGTAGATGTCGAGGGTCGTCTCGTCGGCGACGAGGGACTGGGTGTAGCCGGCCGGGATGACGAATGGCTCGGTCCAGTCTGCGCTCGCCGCGCCGTAGGGGGTGCCGTCGATGGGGCCGAAGCCCATCGGGCCGCTGGCAGCATGGGCCGCGGTGGTGAGGCCGAGGCAGACGACGACCCCGGCGGAGATGACGCCGACGGTGGCAGAGCTTGCGAATCGATTTCGCATGATTTCTCCAATTGTGTTCGGATGGGAGTGACGCGGACGACGCTAATCACGGCACACGAACGGCACGGGGGCCGCAGGTGAACATCGGAAACCCGCCCAGTTAGGGACTGCAGATGGCCGGCCATCCAGGCTAGTTCCGGGGCATTCACCGGAGAGAAGTCCGGCACCGGGCCGGCACGGCCCACGTTGGGCGGCTGTGGTTCGGTCGACTCTGATTCGGTTGTCGCACCCCGGCGTCTCGTGAACCACCCCATCCTTCGAACACTATATGTGAGAGATATTCAAGCAACCCCGTGTTGGCTCTAGGTCACTCGCGCCCGAGGCTCGCGGCATGCCGATCACCACTGACGACAAGAACTGGACGTGGGCGCTCGAGAAGCCCTGCCTCGAGCGCGGATTCGATGCCAGCGAGATCTCGTTCCGCGACATCCCGTCCCTGATCGAGCTCAATGCCGCGACCCGGCTCAAGCGCATGGCGCAGCCCGAGCGCCTGGCGCAGACTGACGCGTGGGCCCGCCCGGATGATGCGACCTGGTCACCGCTCGAATACGCCGCCCACGTGCGCGATGGGTTCCGTATTTTCCGCGCGCGGCTTCACCTCATGCTCGACCAGGTCGCACCCGCCTTCGCAAACTGGGATCAGGACACGACCGCGATCGCCGAGCGCTACAACGACCAGGATCCGGCGACCGTCGCAGAGGAGCTCCTCGCGGCGGCGGATGCCCTCGCACCCGACTACCCCGCTGTCGACGATGCCGACCTCGGACGCACGGACTTGCGCTCGGACGGTAGCACCTTCATCGTCGAGTCGCTCGCGCGGTACTTCATCCACGATCCGGTGCATCATCTGCACGATGTGGGCGCAGACGGTTCACGCTGGGTTGACCCTTCCGCGACCGAGGCTGCGCGGAGCCTCCCCACGATGCTCGGTTGGAGTGGGGTGTGGCTGCTCGCCCGGCTGGCGTTCACGCTGCAACAAGAGTGGCCCGAGGGGTAATCGTGCAGGGCAGGCGAAGCGTACGTGACGCCCGCGACGTCACCGGACCTTTCAGACCCGACCCATGACCGTCGCCCGCCGGGGAATCCCATTACGCCGACTGGCTCGAGAACGCCGCAGGCTTCACCGCCGAGATCGTCGCCGAACGGTCCGAGTAACTGCATGCCGAGAGTGCCGTGAAGTCAGGGCAAGCGCGCACGCTGACGGTCAGGAGCCGGCGCTACCGTGTCGCTATGTCCGCCATCGCATCCTTTTACGCTCTCGCCGCAGAGCCATTTGTTTCGCTCACAACGTTCCGTCGGTCGGGCAAAGCCGTCTCCACCCCCGTCTGGATCGCCAGGGACGGCGACGAGCTCATCGTGACCACGCCGAAGCAAAGCGGAAAGGTCAAGCGGCTGCGCAACAGCGGCGAGGTCGAGCTGCGCCCGTGCGACCGGATGGGCAAGGTCAAGACTGGTGCCCCGATGGTGGCCGGCACTGCCGCGATATTGGATGACGACGCGAGCCGCGAGCACTTGACCGGTCTGTTCCGCGCGAAGTACCGCGCCGAATACCGCATCTTCATGTTCATCGAACGCCTGGGCAGGTCGGGACGGAAGGACCGGGTGATGCTGAGTTTCAGTGCGGTGTTAAATCGCCAGAGACCGGCACCGGTACCGAGACCGAAACCGAGGCCGAACCAATAGACGCCGCGGCGACGCAAACACTATGGT
>JAJAZI010000158.1 GCA_026785785.1 Microbacteriaceae bacterium | reverse complement strand
GTGTTGCCTCCGCGGGCCCGAGCACCTCATGTTTGGGCAGATGGCGGGTGGATGTTGGCCCCATGCCCGCGAGTGGGCTGCTTGTGTTGCCTCCGCGGGCCCGAGCACGACATGTTTGGGCAGATGGCGGGTGGCTGTTGGCTCCATGCTCGCGAGTGGCCTGCTTGTGTTGCCTCCGCGGGCCTCAACACGACTTTTTTGGGCAGCTGGCGGGTGGATGCTGGAGATGTTGGCTCCATGCTCGCGAGTGGCCTGCTTGTGTTGCCTCCGCGGGCCTCAACACGACATTTTTGGGCAGCTGGCAGGTGGATGGTGGAGATGCTGGCCCCATGCCCGCGAGTGGCCCACGTGTACCGACTCGGCGCTCACTAGGGCAGCAGCAGCAGCTTCCCGATATGCGCCGACGACTCCAGCCGCTCGTGCGCGAGCCGGGCATCCGCGAGCGCGAAGCGGCGGTCGACGATGGGCACGACCTGCCGCGCCTCGACCAGTGGCCAGACGTTCTCCCGCACGCTCGAGATGATCTCGTCCTTCTCCGCCGTGGGTCGGGCGCGCAGGCTCGAGGCGTGAATGCTGCCCCACTTGGCCATCAGCCGCCCGATCGCGAATGTGGCGGGCACGCCGCTCTGGTTTCCGATCAGCATGATTCTGCCGTGGCGGGCGAGCGCGCGAACGTTGCGTTCGAGGTAGGCGCCTCCGATCGGGTCGAGGATCACGTCGGCTCCCGCGCCATCCGTCGCCCGCTCGAGCGCGTCGACGAAATCCTCGGTGGTGTAGTTGATGAGAATATCTGCGCCGAGCCGCTCGCACGCGGCGAGCTTCGGCGCCGACCCGGCAGTCACGGCGACGCGGCAGCCGATCGCCCGCGCGAGTTGGATGGCCATGGTGCCGATGCCGCTCGATCCGCCGTGGACGAGCAGCGTCTCGCCGGGCCGGAGCCCGCCGAGCAGGAACACGTTGCTCCAGACCGTCGCCACCGCTTCGGGCAGTGCCGCTGCATCGACCAGGTCGACCGACTCCGGCACCAGCAGGAGCTGGTTCGCGGGCGAGACGGCGAGTGACGCGTAGCCCCCGCCCGAGAGCAGCGCACAGACCCGGTCACCGACCGACCAGCCCGCGACACCCGATCCCAGCCGCGCGATCGTGCCGGACACCTCGAGGCCCGGCCAGTCGGGCGCGCCCGGGGGAGGCGGGTAGTGGCCCTGCCGCTGGATCACATCGGCCCGGTTGACTCCGGCCGCGGCGACGGCGATGAGCACCTCGCCGGGCCCGGGGTCGGGGTCGGGAAGCTCCCGCTCCGCCAGCACCTCGGGACCGCCGACATTCGAAATGACAATCGCCCTCATGGCTTCACGGTACGCGACCGCCCGGCGCTAAGTTGGACATGTGACTGGGGAAATGTTCGGAGCGCCGGGGCGGGGCCGCAGACGACGCGCGCCGGTGGATTCGCAGCAACTCGTGTCTCTGCTTCTCGGCACGTGGCGGGTGCGGGCGACAAATGTCCCGCTGTGGCTGTCGAGCGAACGCGCCGCCCCCGCGATCGCCTTCGATCTGATTTCCGATGCTCCGCTCGTGCTCAGCAACGACCTGTCGTGGGATTCGTCCGGCGGGCAACGCGAGCACCAGCTCGGGGTCGACCGCTGGAACGGCAGCGGCTTCGTGCGCCGCGGGCGCGGCCGGCGGAGACTGCGCCGAAGCCAGTGGAGCGTCGTGGGATCCAGGGCCGACGGGGACATCCTCGTTCTGGGACTGACGGGCTCCCGCACCACCCCGCCAGGCCTCGATGTCTTCGTGCGTGAGGGTGCCGAGATCGGCGACGCGCGCGCGCTCGTCGCACACTCGGCCACGGCGCTCGGGCTCACGGCCGAGGACTTCGCGAGTCTCACCTGGCTTGACCGGCACTGATCGTCCCGGTCAGAACTGCCCGGTGTAGCCGAGAGCGGCGAGTACCGCGTGGGGACGCTCGATGATTCCGAAGTGGCCGCAGTCCTCGAGCACAGTGCGGCGGCTGGAAGGCACGACTCGTGCGAGCTCCTCGAAATCGGCGTCGGTGACGAAGATGTCCCGGTCGCCCTTGACCGCGATCACCGGGCAGGCGATGCGGCCCCACCAGAGGTGCGCGTCGTAGCCTGCGGTGGCGGTGGCGGCCCCCGTGAAGGACCGTGGATGCAGATTGAGCACGGTCGCGTCGGTGACGGATCGGTGCACTCGGAACCCGTGCCGGAACAGCGGCGCGAACAGCAGCCGGGCCACCGGGGTTGCGCCGAGCCCCACGACGATACCCCGGCCGGTGCGCCCCAGGAGGGTGAGCATCTGCAGGATGCGCCAGAGCATCACGAACGCGGGCAGTTCCCGGAAGTTCGCGGAGGGGTTGTCGATGCTGCGAATGACCGAAAACGGGGTGCCCGACACCATGCCGACCGAGAGCACCCGGTCGGGGTACGCGGCGGCCATGTGCATCGCGATCGAGCCGCCGAGCGAGTGCCCGACGATGTCCCACTCGGTGTACCCGAGGCCCTCGGCGGTGTCCTTCACGAAGGCGCCGAAGGAGTCGACCGTCAGCTCGACGGCGCCGGGGAAGAGGGCGCCCTCGCCCCAGCCAGGCAGGTCGAGCAGCACCGGATTCTCGATCTGGATGCCGTCGGCCGCGGCGGCCTGCAGGAGGGGAGTGAACGTGGTCCACGCTCCGGCCGCGCCGTGGAGGAAGATCGTGGCCCGCACCGACGTCCTCACGGCACGGTGCCGGGCGACGGTGTGGCCGTGCTCCCCGGCCACCCGCGTCTCGATGAGCCCGAGTCTCGTGGCGTCGCTGATGACAGGGTAAGGGGAGTAGGTGTGCACCGCGACCGCCGCGAGCTCAGGCATCCGGCCCGCCGATGATCTCTTCGCGCACTCGGCGCAGGTCCTCCAGGAGCGAGCCGACGAGAACCCAGTTGCGAGGGTTAGGGCCCAGGATCACGAGAGGCGCGGTCAGCGCGGGGGGCTCCGCGATGATCGGGGCGGGTTCGCTCGGCACCCCTGCCTGCCTCGCGCCGCCGACGGTTCCGGCCATGAGGCGCACGTCGTGGGCCGCACGATCAAGCTCGAGGGCGATGCGCGACACCGTCGCATCCTCGACGAGCGCGGGGTCGTAGTTGTCGCGCACCGCACGGGTCATGCCGATGGTGCGCGTGACGAGCGTGGAGAGCCGGTCGAGTAGAGCGCGGTCCTGCTCGATCGTGAT
>JAJAZI010000157.1 GCA_026785785.1 Microbacteriaceae bacterium | reverse complement strand
GTGTCATCCGCTGTGATCGGATCGCGGATCAACCGTGGCGTGCGCGGAATCTCGGATTTTGCCGGGATGGTCTACGGTCTGTCCTGGTCGGTCTGTGGTTTCGCCTTTTTTGCCCTCGGTGCCGGGCTCGTCTTCAACGGGGCGTCGTCGGAGATACTCTCGGTCTACTTCCCCTCCGCGTTCGGCCTCATGTGCGGAACGATCTACCTCGGCGGGGCGGCGCTCTGGCGCAACAAGGGGCAGCTTGTCGTGGGCGTCGCGCTTCTGGTGGTTTCGTCGCTCGCGCCGTTCGCCGGGCAGCCGACCAACGTTCTGGTGATGTCACTGGCGGGAGGCGCCGTCTTCGGGGCCGGGGCCGTGGCCTCCGCGATCGGGTTGGCCCGGCCCGCCCGTGACTGACCTCGACCCGGTGATCCATGTCGCCGCCCGCCTGCGCATCACGGCGAGCCTCTCGGCCATCCCCGCGGGCGACCGCATCTCTTTTCCCCGGCTGCAGGAACTGCTCGATATGACGGCGGGCAACCTGTCGACCCATCTTCGCAAGCTCGAAGACGTGAGCTACGTTACCGTCACGAAGACCCATCACGGCCGCACCCCCGCCACCTACCTCGAGCTCAGCAAGACCGGGCGTCGCGCTTTCGAGGATTACAGGGACGCCCTTCGATCGGTACTGGGAGAGAACAGATGACCACCCTCGCCACCCTCGACAACGTGACCCGCACCTACGGCGATGTCGTCGCCGTCGACGACGTGAATCTCTCGATCGAGTCGGGCACGATCCTCGGGCTGCTCGGCCCCAACGGGGCGGGCAAGACCACCGTCATCTCCCTGCTTCAGGGACTCCGAAAGCCGTCGAGAGGCACGGTCACGCTCTTCGGCGGAAGTCCAGCGGATGCCCGCAACCGGGTGCTCCTCGGCAGCACTCCGCAGGAGACTGCGCTTCCCGCCACCCTCCGCGTCGGCGAGGTGCTCGATTTTGTCGGGTCACACTTCGCCAGCCGCGCTCCCACGGCAGAGCTCGCCGACGAGTTCGGCCTCGACCGGCTCCTCCGCCGCCAGACCGGCTCGCTCTCCGGCGGGCAGAAGCGCCGCCTCAGCGTCGCGCTGGCCTTCGTCGGTCGTCCGAAGCTCGTGCTGCTCGACGAACCGACCACCGGCCTCGACGTCGACGCGCGCCGCACCCTGTGGGACGCCCTCCGCTCGCAGCACGAGCGCGGTGCGACGATCGTGGTGACAAGCCACTACCTCGAGGAGATCGAGGCGCTCGCTCAACGCGTCGTGGTGATGGGGGAGGGAAGGGTGCTGGCCGACGACAGCCTCGTCGGGGTTCTTGACCGGGTCGGACTCGCGAGGGTGCGCCTCGAGTCGGGGCAGCTCGATCGTGTCGCGACCCTGCCGGGTGTCGACAGAGTCGATGAGGCGAGCGGGACATCCGCTTCCTTCTTCGTGCGCGACTCGGATGGGTTCATTGTCTCCCTCGTGCGCTCGGGCATCGACTTCCGTGGACTGACTGTGCGCGGGGCGACGCTCGAGGAGGCGTTCCTGTCGCTCACCGGCGGCGCGCGCGCTGCGGCCGGTGCCAGAACGGCCGTCCGCACCACACCCTCGTCGACAGTGAAGGAATCCTGATGTCCACCGCCCGCCTCACTGTCGTCCACGCGAAGTACACCCTTCTCGAGACCGCGCGGGTGCCGATCGCGATCATCGGGGGGTTGGTGTTTCCGGCCCTCTCGCTGCTCTTCTTTGTCGTTCCGCAGCGGGCAGTTGCGGATGACCCGGTGTTCGCGAGCCAGGCCGTGATCTCGCTAGTGGTCTTCGCGCTTCTCGCGAACTCGCTGTTCGGATTCGGGCTGAACATCTCGGAGGCACGGGAGAAGCCCTGGGACCCGTACCTGCGCACGCTTCCCGCCCCCGCGCTGTCGCGGGTGCTCGGCCAGGTGTTCTCGACCGGGCTGCTCGGGCTCGCCTCGATCCTTCCGGTGATCGTGATCGGGGCGCTCCTCACCGAGGCGACGGCGGACCTCTGGCGCATCCTCGTGGGACTGGGGGCGCTCGCTGTCGCCTCGCTGTCGTTTATGTTCCTCGGCATTTCGATCGGCTACTCGATGCCGTCGAAGGCCGCCATCGCGGTCGTTCAGGTGGTGATGTTTGGGCTTGCGTTCGGCGGCGGGCTGTTCCTTCCGCCGTTCCTGTTCGCGGACTGGCTCAACGCCCTGTCCCAGTTCCTGCCGTCGCGGCAGGCTCGCGAGTTCGTGATCTGGGCCGTGCAGGGCGGCGAACTCGAGCCGTGGGTCTGGGTGGGAATCCTCCTCTGGACCGCGGGGTCGCTTGCGCTCGCGCTGGTGTTGTTCCGGCGGGACGAGGGGCGCCGTTACCGCTAACGCTCCGCCGATGTCCGTGATCGGGCAAGCCGGATCCGCTACTCGGCCAGGACCTCATCGACTTCACGATGGAGCGCATCGCGTCGCACAAGTACCCGCGGCACATCCAGATCGTCGACGCGCTGCTGCTCGGGCCGAGCGGCAAGGTGCTGGGGCGCGAGCTCGTCGCCCAGTACGGCAACTGAGCGCGGGGCGTCGACGGGTCAGTCGCGCCGGAGCACGACGACGGTTACGTCGTCGTCGGCACCAGATTCCGTCATCGCGAGGAGCGAGTCGACGATGTGCTGGGCGTGCGGTGCGGAACGCACGATCCGCTCGACCTCGTCGAGGCTTCCGAGGTCGCCGCCCCAGAGGTCGAGCACTCCATCGCTCACGGAGACCAGGGTGTCGCCGGGGGCGAGAACGACCGTGTGCTCGCGCCACCCGACCTCGAGGCCCATGCCCAGGGGCAGGCTCGTCGTCCTCAGCCGCTTCGCGCCGCCGGCCGCGCGCACCACGAGCGAGAGGCCGTGGCCGGCGTCGGCGTAGCGGATGCTGCCGGAATCGGCATCCAGCCTCGCGTGGAACAGGGTCACGAAGGCACCGGCCTGCTCCAGGTCGGAGGCGAGCAACGTGGCCGCAGCGACCACGGCGCGGCTCATGTCTCTCTCGCGGAGAGCGGATCGCAGTACGGCGCGCACGGTCGCGGCGATGATCGCGGCGCCGATTCCCTTGCCCATCACGTCGGCGAGAGAGAAGACGGCCCCGCCGTCGACGGGATACCAGTCGAAGAAGTCTCCACCGACCGCCCGCGCGGGAGTGCAGCCGCCGACGAGCTGGTAGCCGGGGAGGTTGACGAGCTGCGCCGGGAGCAGCCCCCGCTGCACTTCCGCCGCCCGGCCGAGTTCGTTGTTCGCCGCCTGGCTCGTGCGCCACCGCGCCGCGAGATTCAGCACCGTCGCGGCGAGCTGTGCGGATGTGACCGGCTTCGTTAAGAACTCGTCGGCCTCGCTGCGGAACGACTGCATCGCGTACTCGAGCGACACGTGGGCCGTCATGACGACGACCGGTAGCCCTGGATGCGCGCCGCGCAGCTGCGTGATCAGCTCGAAGCC
>JAJAZI010000156.1 GCA_026785785.1 Microbacteriaceae bacterium | reverse complement strand
TGTTGGCTGTGCCCGGTATCCGCCCTGCGGTGTGGGTGTGGCGGGGTTAGGCTCGGGCGCAACGAGGGGAGCACCATGGCGGAGCGTGACGAGGTCCAGGTCGACGACGTGCACATCGACTCCGCGATTCCGGGCACGAGCGAGCACCTCGCCGGCGTGCTCGCGGGGCCCGTCGGCCCCGGACCCTGGCCCGGCGTTGTCATGGTGCACGAGGCGTTCGGGATCAACGACATCCTGCGCCGACAGGCCGCGAGGCTCGCCTTCGCTGGCTTCCTCGTGCTGGCCCCCAACCTCTTCAGTGAGGGCGGGGCGCGTAAGTGCCTCGGTTCGACGTTCCGCTCGCTCCTGACCGGAGAAGGGCGGGCCTTCGCCGACATCGAGTCCGCGCGGTCGGCGTTGCTCAAGCGCACGGACTGTACCGGACGGGTCGGTGTGATCGGGTTCTGCATGGGCGGAGGCTTCGCCCTGCTGCTCTCTACCCATGGCTACGACGCCATTTCGGTGAACTACGGTCGGCTGCCCGGCGATCTCGACGCCCTGGCGGGGGCCTGCCCGGTCATCGGCAGCTACGGAGGCAAGGACCTCTCGCTGAGGGGAGCAGCCGCGAAACTCGACAGCGCCCTCAGCCGACTCGGCGTCACGCATGACGTGAAGGAGTACCCGGATGCCGGCCACTCCTTCCTCAACGACGAGCAGACCGGCTCGCCCGTGCTGCGCCCGGTGCTGCACCGGGTGCTGGGCGCCGGTCCCGACCCGGAGGCGAGCGCCGACGCGTGGGAGCGCATCGAGGAATTTTTCTCGGAGCACCTCCGGTCTGCGGGGCAGCGCTGAATCTAGCCGTGTCGGGGAGGTGCGGTGCCGACGGACGCGAGCGCGATGGCATCTGCGGCGCGCACGAGCGTGAGGTGGGTGAGAGCCTGGGGCGTATTGCCCGCCTGTCGTGCGCCAGCGACGTCGTACTGTTCGGACATCAGCCCGACATCGTTGGCGAACCCCACGAGGCGGTCCATGAGCTCGGTCGCGTCCTTCAGTCGGCCGCTGCGTGCATACTGCTCGACGAGCCAGAAGGAACACGCGAGAAACGGATGCTCCGCGCCGCCCAGTCCGTCGATCCCGTCCTCGGTGCGGTAGCGCAGCAGGAGCCCGTCCCGGAGGAGGTCTTCCTCGATCGCCGCAACTGTGCCGAGCATGCGCGGGTCGTCGGCCGCAATGTAGCCGACCTGGGCGAGCTGGAGCAGTGATGCGTCGACGCTCGCACCGGCGTAGTACTGCGTGTAAGTGCCGCGTTCGGCATCGAAGCCGCTCGACTCGATCTCGAGCCGCACCTCGTCGCGCAGCCGCTCCCAGCGATCCACCGGACCATCGAAGCCATGTTGGCGAACTGCGTCCACAGCGCAATCGAACGCGGCCCACACCATGACCCGGGAATGGGTGAAGTGCCGCACCGGGCCCCGGATCTCCCAGATGCCGTTATCGGGCCGCCTCCAGTTGTCCTCGACGAACTGCATGAGGGCGAGTTGCAGGGGCCAGGAGAAGCTCGTCTCCTCGACACCTGCCTCCCGCGCCCTCCGAAGCGCGATCATGACCTCGCCGAACACATCGCCCTGGTACTGCTGGAACGCGGCGTTGCCTGCCCTGACCGGGGATGACCCCTCGTATCCCGGGAGGGAGGGAATCTCATACTCGACCAGCCTGCGCTCACCCGAGATTCCGTACATAATCTGCACGTCGCCCGGATCACCGGCGATGGCGCGGAGCAACCACAGACGCCAGGCCTCGGCTTCGTCGTCGAACCCGTGATCGAGGAGCACGTGCAGGGTGAGCGCGGCGTCGCGAAGCCATACATAGCGGTAGTCCCAGTTCCGACTGCCCCCGAATGTCTCCGGCAGGCTCGTCGTGGCCGCCGCGACAATTCCACCGGTCTCATCATGGGTCAACGCACGCAGGACGAGGAGCGAGCGATGCACGTGCGACGCGTAGACCGGTGACGGGTGCGCCGTCGCCCTGGCCGACCATCCCAACCACCACTGGGCGGTCGAAGCAATGTGTTCCGACGTCGGCCGCCGTGCGGGAATGGGCAGGTGCGACGGGAACCATGTCATCGTAAGGTCGACGGTCTCACCGCCACTGACCGCGAACCGTCCACGATGCCGGTGGTCGATCGCAGCGAGCGGCGGGCCTCGGCGGACGATTCCGTCGGGGCCCGCGACGGCGACGATAGCATGCGTGCCTTGCTCCTCCTCGATCTGCCTCACCCACGGCATCGCTTCACCGTAATCGAACCGGATGACCAGCTCCTCCGTGAATTCAACGGTGCCGCTGATCCCGCGGACCCTCCGGATGATGTCGGCGATCCCGTCGCCGAAGGGCATCAGGTCGATGACTTCCGCCTCGCCGGTCGGCGTAATCCAGCGTGTGACGAGGGTGAACGTGCCATCGATGTAGGATCGGGTCGACTCACAGACATTCGCACTGGGCGCGACCTGCCACCGGCCGTGGTCCTCGGTGCCGAGCAGTGCGCCGAACATCGAGGCGGAGTCGAAACGCGGCAAGCACAGCCAGTCGATGCTGCCGTCTCTGCCCACGAGTGCGGCGGTGTGGCAGTCGCCGATCAGCGCGTAATCCTCGATACGAAGTGCCATGATGCAGTCTAAACAGCTATCGTGTCTTGATGACTTCTCGTCACCAGTTCA
>JAJAZI010000155.1 GCA_026785785.1 Microbacteriaceae bacterium | reverse complement strand
GAGGGCACGACCGCGACCTCGAACACGAACTTCTCCACCATCTCGGCCACCTTCGAGTACGGCACCGACATCGCGACCGCAGACCAGAAGGTCACCCAGGCGATCAACCGCATCACGTCGCTGCTTCCCGACGGCATCGACCCACAGGTCGTCACCGGAAGCATCGAAGACCTCCCGGTGATCCAGATCGCCGTCACCAGCGACCTGTCCCCGAACGAGCTCACCGCGCAGCTCGAGAACTCGACCCTCAACGACATCCAGGGCCTCGATGGCGTGCGCGAGGCCGATCTGCTCGGCATCAGCGAGCAGCGCGTCGAGATCACCCCGGATGCCGCCGCGCTCGCCGCCGGCGGCGTGGACAACCAGGCTATCCGCGACGCCCTCGACGCCAACGGCACCCTGCTGCCGGCCGGCTCGATCACTGAGAGCGACCAGACGCTCACCGTGCAGACCGGGGCGCGGCTCGGCACCGCCGACGAGATCGGGCAGCTCCCGCTCGTCGGCGCCACCTCCACCGACGGCAGCGTCGTCACGATCGCGAGCGTGGCGACGGTCGCCGTCGCCGACGAGCCGGTTACCGGCATCTCCCGCGTCAACGGCGAGCCCTCGCTGACGATCGCGGTCACCAAGACGCCGGCGGGCAACACGGTCGCGGTGTCCGAGTCGGTGCAGGAGCTCATCCCCGAACTCAAGGAAGCCCTCGGCAACAACACCCAGTTCACGGTCGTCTTCGACCAGGCCCCGTTCATCGAGCAGTCGATCGAGTCGCTCGCCACCGAGGGGGCGCTCGGCCTGCTCTTCGCCGTGCTGGTGATCCTCGTGTTCCTGCTCTCGGTGCGCGCGACCCTCGTCACCGCGATCTCGATCCCGGCCTCGGTGCTCATCACCTTCATCGGCATGTACGCGGCTGGCTACACACTCAACATCATCACGCTCGGCGCCCTCACCATCGCCATCGGACGCGTCGTCGACGACTCCATCGTGGTCATCGAGAACATCAAGAGGCACCTCGGCCTCGGCGAGACCAAGCTCGTCGCGATCTCCACCGCGGTCAAGGAGGTTGCCGCCGCGATCACCGCATCGACCGTTACGACCGTCGCGGTGTTCCTGCCGCTCGCGCTCGTCGGCGACATCACGGGAGAGCTGTTCCGCCCGTTCGCCCTCACCGTGACGATCGCGCTCGCCGCGTCGCTCTTCGTCGCCCTCACGATCGTGCCGGTGCTGGCCTACTGGTTCCTGCGCGCCCCGCAGGCCCACAAGCACGCCGCGCCCGACAGGGAGGGGACGGATGCTGCCGGCGCCGCGATCCCCGCCCCGCCCAGCAACGCTGCGATCGCCGCCGCGCCCAGCAACGCTGCGACCGCCGCCGCCGGGACCGCCAGCTCCGGCAAGGCGGGCCCCGGCAAGGCGGGCCGAGGCGTGCTCGCCCCCGCCGAGACCGCCGCCCCGGCGCGAAAGCGCCGCTTCCCCTGGCAGAAGCGCCCGACCCAGTCTGCCGCCGTGCCCGCGACCCCAATGCCCTCGACGGCCCCGGCGACAGCATCCGCCGTTGCACCGAGCGTCGCCGCGCCCGACGCATCCGCGAAGGCATCCGCCACCGCATCCGCCCCCGCCCGCACCACCGCCCAGCTCACCGCCGACGAGCTCGCCGAAAAGCCGACGCTGCTGCAGCGCGGCTACCTTCCGATCATCCGCTGGACCCTCGCCCGCCCGGTCGCGACCCTGCTCATCGCGCTGCTCATCCTCGGCGGCACGGTCGCGTTGATCCCGCTGCTCAAGACCAATTTCATCGGCGACAGTGGTCAGAACACGCTCACGGTGAACCAATCGGTTCCACTCGGGGCGAGCCTCGAGGCGCAGGACGAGGCGGCGACCACGGTCGAGCAGGCCCTGCTCGGCATCGACGGCGTCGAGGTCGTGCAGCTCTCCCTCGGAAGCGGAAACGACTCCATCCGCCAGGCCTTCCTCGGCGGCAGCAACATCACCTTCTCGCTCACCACCAACCCGGAGGTCGATCAGGTCGCCCTCCAGGCCGAGGTGCGCGACGCGCTCGCCGAGCTCGACGACGTCGGCGAGGTCTCCCTCGCGGCGGCCGCGTCCGGCTTCGCCTCCTCCGACATCGAGATCAACATCACCGCGAACGGGCAGGCCGATCTGGGCGCCGCGTCGGATGCCGTGCTCGAGGCGGTCCGCGACCTCGACGTGACCGCCGAGGCCACCAGCAACCTCTCCAACGCGCAGCCATACCTTGCGGTGAACGTCGATCGGGAGCTCGCCGCCCAGGCAGGGCTCAGTGAGATCGCTGTCGGCGCGATCGTGGCCGAGAGCAAGCTGCCCGCCGCGGTCGGATCCGTCGTGATCGACGAGAAGACCCTGTCGATCTACATCACGAACCCGGATGCCCCGACCACAGTGCAGGAGCTGCGCGACTTCGGCATCCCGAGCGCCCGCGGCATCATCCCGCTCAGCGAGGTTGCCACGGTCGAGCAGGTCGACGGGCCCTCGAGCATCACGACCGTGAAGGGCATCCGTGCCGCGACGATCAGCATCACCCCGAACAGCGACGACGTCGGAACCGCGTCGGCCGCGGTGCAGACGGCCCTCGCGAATGCCGATTTGCCGGCGAGTGCGGATGCCGAGATTGGCGGCGTCACGGCGCAGCAGGCCGACGCGTTCCAGCAGCTCGGCCTCGCGCTGCTCGTGGCGATTCTGATCGTCTACGTCGTCATGGTCGCCGCGTTCAAGAGCCTGCGCCAGCCGCTGCTGCTGCTCGTGTCGATCCCGTTCGCGGCGACCGGCGCGATCCTGCTGCAGGTCATCTCCGGCATCCCGCTCGGCGTTCCCTCGCTGATCGGCGTGCTGATGCTGGTCGGCATCGTCGTGACCAACGCGATCGTGCTCGTCGACCTCGTCAACCAGTACCGGGAGAGGGGTCTGAGGGTCGGCGACGCCATCATCCAGGGCGCGAGCCGCAGGCTCCGGCCGATTCTGATGACCGCGGTATCGACGATCTTCGCGCTGCTGCCGCTCGCGGTCGGCCTCACCGGAACCGGCGGCTTCATCTCGCAGCCGCTCGCGATCATCGTGATCGGTGGGCTCATCTCCTCGACCGCGCTGACCCTCGTCGTGCTCCCGGTGCTGTACTACCTCGTCGAGGGCGCGAGGGAGCGGCGCGAGGAGAAGCGCTTGGGCCTGGCCGACCCGGCGGCGGCCACCCGGCACCGCTCACCCCGCCTGGGGTAGGTAGGTCTGGCGGTTGAGCAGTTTCTGCAGGTTGAGCAGGTCTGCCCGTTGAGCAGGTCTGCCGGTTGAGCAGGTCTGCCGGTTGAGTAGGTCTGGCGGTTGAGCAGGTCTGGCGGTTGAGCAGGTCTGTCGGTTGAGCAGGTCTGGAGGTTGAGCAGGTCTGGGGGCGGAGGAGGGCAGTGCCTGGAGCACGCCAGGGCGGTGGGCTCGGATT
>JAJAZI010000154.1 GCA_026785785.1 Microbacteriaceae bacterium | reverse complement strand
GAATGACTATGGGGGCTGACCCCGTCGCCGCCGCCATCCTGCATCAGGGCGCCGCTCGCGGGCTCGCCTATGACGCGTTCGTTGTGCGCAAGGAGCCCAAGGATCACGGCCGGGGCAAGCAGGTCGAGGGCCCCGACCTCGAGGGCAAGCGCGTCATCGTGCTCGAGGACACCTCCACTACCGGGGGCTCCCCGCTTGCCGCAATCGCCGCGCTCAAGAAAGTCGGCGCGATCGTCGTGGCCGTTGCCGTCGTCGTCGACCGCAACACCGGCGCCAAAGAGATTATCGAGGCCGCGGGCCATCCGTATTACTCCGCGATAGGCCTCGCAGACCTTGGACTCGACGGATGAACCGACATGATCAGGACTCCCCCGACTGGCTGACGGCCCAGTTCAGCGACGACGACGACCTGGACGACGAGAACGCGGGAACGGATGCCGCGGATGCCGACGCCGTCGATTCGACCGCGCCGACCGCCGGGACCGCTCCGAACGCTCCCGACGCGCCGAAGGGTGGCCCCGAACGCGCCACTACCGGCTCCATGCCCGAGCCGGTGCGCCGCGAGGGTTCCCCCGTCTCCACGCCCGAAGTACCCTTCACGTGGGGGTTGCGACCGACCGGCAGCCCAGCCGAACCAGTCGCGCAGCCGGCACCAGGAGCAGGGGCGACCCCGAGCGAGCGTGAGCCCGACGCGGTAGTTCCAGCCTCGTTCTTCCCCGCCCCGAAGGCCGAGCAACCCACCGCTCCGACAGCGGCTGATCCCGACGCGACCGGCTCCGCGCCAGAGTTGTCGGCTGCAGGCCCGGTCGCGCCCGTGGCTGCGCGGCCCGCAATCGCCCCGAACGACGCCGCCCCATCGGCGCCACTGCCTGCCGCTGCAGCTGCCGCGCCAGTGTCTGCCGCTGCCGCTGCAGCTGCAGCTGCAGCGCCAGTGTCTGCTGCCGCCGCCGCCGCGCCCACGCAGCCCGCCCGCCCGTTCTATCCGCCGCCGCCCGCGATCTCGCGCACGGCGCAGCGCGACAGCGAGGCGCTCGCCGAGCCGCTATCCGCAGCCCAGCCCCAGGCCGACACCACCCAGGCAGATGGCGCGACGGGCAGCGCCATGTCGATTGCAGAGGTTCTCGACGCCCCATCGCCGCGGCGCGCGGCGCGCGAGGTCGCGGCCCTCGAGGAGGCCGCACGCGAGGCGGCGACCCGCGATGACAGCACCCCAGCCCAGGCGGGTGTGGACGAACCCCACGATGACGGAATCGACGACCTCGTCGACCCCCTCGCGCCGTTCACGCCGCAGGCACGCGCGCCGTTGACCCCCGCCTTCCCCGTCGTCCCGCCGGAGGTTTCCGGCGCAGCCGATCCCGTTCGCGCCACAGGCACGGCACGCTTCGATGTGCCGGTAGTGCCCACGGTCGATAGCCCCGCTGTGGCCGGTCGCGCCCAGTCGGTTGCGAATCGCGAAGCCAGCACGAAGGCCTCGTCCTCGCGCACGCAAAAGATCCTGCTGCTCGTCGGCATCGTGCTGGTCGTCGCGCTGGCTATCGTGCTCATCTTCCTGCTCGCCCAGCGCGCGGATGCCGCGACCGTCACTGGCGCACTCGATGCGGGCGTCCTTCTCGCCGAGGCGGTGGGGCTCACCCGCTCCTTCTGACCGTGCGGTCGATTCCGGCCGAACGGGGGACTCGCAGGACTAGACAGGTTCGTCTATTCTGAAAAAAATCCCGCGCTCGTGAGCGGGCCCCGCAGGTCGAGAAACGGATGCTGTCGTTGTGGCCAATCAGTCTGTTCCGAGCATCCGGCACGCGGCATCCAACCGACGCACGATCGGTGGTTTCGTCACCTCGCTCGCGGTGCTCCTCACCGTGCTCGTGCCGGCGGCAAGCTCGGCTGCCACCGACTTCGTCATCGACGAGCGCACCCTGGTCGAAGTCGAGGGCACTCTGCTCGTGCTGTCTGGACAGGAGACTGCCGCCGACCACGCCGAACACGATTCACCAGGGCTGCGTGAGCTGACGGCGCTGCTACCCGATGAGATTCGCCTCGTCACCGACGACGGGATCTCGATCCCGCTGAGCGGCGGGCTGCCCGAGAACGTCGAAACCGGCGACGGCTTCCGCGGATCACTGTCGGTGCCGGCGGACTCGATCGGCGCGATCAGTGACACCATCGCCGAGGCAATCGCAGGGGAGAGGCAACAGGGGATCGTCGACGAAGACTCCGTGGTCGGCCAGGAGATCATCGAGGCGAGTGAGGCGCTCGACGCCCCGCTTGTCGTCGACGACGCGACGATCACCCCGGAGACCAGCGCTGCCATCTCGGCCGTCGCCCACACCCTCGACGTCATCGTCGTCACGCTCCCCGGCGACCCCGCCAACATCATCGCGTCCGACGTCGCCCTGCAGACGCTCGCGAGCAGGCTGAGCGGGTTCTGGAACTCGCAGACCAACGGGCAGGTCGCCAGCTTCGCCATCACCGGTTCCGTGCGACGCATCGTCTCCGCCAATGCCTGCAATCCCCAGGCCATGTGGGAGGAAGGCGCGGTGCTCTTCAAAACACGGACCGAAACGTGGTGGATGTCCGCCGGCCGACACATGCTGGTCATCGCACCCGAGGAATGTGGCCGCGGCACGGGCAGGGGCACTGTCGGGTCCGGGCTCAGCGGCGGGCTGGCGTATGCCGCCTACTATGGGCCGGTATTCGAGCAGACGGTCGGTCACGAGCTTGGTCACAACCTCAGCCTTCGCCACTCCAACTCCATGCGGTGCGCCGAGGTAACCGCATGCGCCGACACAGAATACGCCGACTACTACGACGTCATGGGTGGGGGATTTGTCTACAACGGCGCCGGCAATGCGCAGCTCCCAGCCTTGAACGTCACCCAGAAGAAGCGCATTGACGGCTTGGGAGGCACCGACCTCGTCAACGTGTCCCTGCCCTCGACCGCGACCGGCGCCTCGACCACCTTCACGCTGAACCCGGCCTCGGCGACATCCGGGATTCGCGGACTCGAGGTCGTCGACCCGACCACCGGCGCTGTCTACTACGTCGAGTACCGCTCCGGAACGGGCATCGACGCCAAGTCGATCTACTCCCGTGCGGTGGTGCTGGGCGTCGCGCCCGGGCTGCGGGTGCTCAGAATCCGCGACAACACCACCTCGGCCGCGCTCACGCTGGTGAACTCCACCTATCGCAACCACTACCTCGCGCCGGGGCAGTCCTTCACCTCGCTCGGCAACGGCGCCAACATCCTCTTCACGTCGAACGGGGCCGCTGCACAGGTCATCGTGAAGCTCGGGATAGTGCCGAAGACCATGAACATCGGCACCCCGACAATATCGGGGACACCGGTCACGGGGAACACGCTCACCGCCAACGCCGGCACTTGGTCGCCGACACCGATCGCCTTCGGCTACGAGTGGCTTCGCGACGGCACAGCTGTCACCGGCGCCTCCGCGAGCACCTACAAGCTGACCACCGCCGACGTGACCGCGAAGATAAGCGTGCGTGTCATCGGAACGAAGTCCGGCTTCACCACGGCAACAGCCACTTCCGCCGCAACCGCCGCGGTCGCCCCGCCCACCCTGCTGCTGGTGTCCGCCGCCCCGACCATCTCCGGAACCGTCAAGGTCGGCTACCGCCTGACTGCGAACACGGGAACGTGGTCGCCGGCACCGGTGAACCTGTCCTACCAGTGGCTCCGCAACGGGACCGCCATCGTCGGCGCCACCTCCAGCACTTTCACCCTGACCTTCGCCGACGTGCGCAGCAAGATCACAGTGAAGGTCATCGGCACGAAGTCTGGATATCCGTCCATCAGCCGCTGGTCGGCGTCCACCGTGGCGGTCCCGCTCGCCGTGCAACGGTTCGGGGGAGCCGACCGCTACTCGAGTGCAATCTCGATGTCGCGCACCTTCGACCCGGGAGTCGACGTGCTGTACATCGCGCGGGGGGACAACTACCCGGACGCGCTGAGTGCCGCGCCGGCCGCAGCCGCCGCCGGCGGACCGCTGTTGCTAGCGACCCCCACCGAACTGCCCACCGCGGTCAAGACCGAGATCGAGCGACTGAGGCCGAAGAAGATCGTGGTCGTCGGCGGCACAGCATCGATCAATGCCACCGTGTACAAACAGCTCTCGCAGCTGACGCCCGACATCGTCAGGCAGGGCGGCATCGACCGGTACGAGGCGTCACGCACAATCGTCGACGAAGCGTTCGGGGACACCGGCGTCGACCGGGTGTACCTGGCCACCGGACGGAACTTCCCCGACGCGCTCTCCGCGAGTGCTGCAGCCGGAGCCAACAACGGGGCCGTCATCCTCGTCGACGGCTACGCCAGCAAGCTGGACGCTGCGACCATCGCCTTGATCCGCAAGCTGAACCCGAACGACATCGTGCTGGCCGGCGGGCCGGCGTCGCTGTCGACCGGCATCGAAAACTCCGCCGCGGCGCTGAAGCTGCCGGGCGGAAAGCTCCGTCTGAGCGGTCCCGACCGGTTCTCCACCTCCCTCGCACTGAACAACAACGGGTTCACGGAAGCCAGCACCATCTACATCGCCACCGGGTTCAACTTCCCCGACGCACTCGCCGGAGCACCACTGGCCGGAGCGGGGAACTCACCCTTGTATGTCGTCCCCGGTGATTGCGTCCCGAAGGCGATGGTCGCCGCCATCAACAGGTACGGGGCGACGAAACTGATGGTTCTGGGCGGCAACGCGACGGTTTCGCCCGCGGTCGAGCGGCTTACCCCGTGCGCCTTCTAGGGGACAGGAGACGTGCGCGGCTCGCCGACGCTAGACGACGGGTTCCTCCGGCATCAGGTTGTCGTCGATCCCGACCGTGAACGGCTCGGGGTCGACGAGATCGATGACGCCGCGCAGGATCTCGTCCGGACGGAAGGGGTAGCGGTCGATCTCGGCCTGGTCGCTGATGCCGGTGAGCACGAGGATCGTGTGCAGCCCGGCCTCGATACCCGCGACGATGTCGGTGTCCATGCGGTCGCCGATCATGCCGGTGTTCTCCGAGTGCGCGCCGATCTTGTTCATGGCCGAGCGGAACATCATCGGGTTCGGCTTGCCGATCACGTAGGGCTCCATGCCGGTCGCCTTGGTGATGAGGGCGGCGACGGCACCCGTCGCGGGCATCGGCCCCTCCGCCGACGGTCCCGTCGCATCCGGGTTCGTCACGATGAACCGGGCGCCCGCGAGGATCAGCCTGATCGCGCGGGTGATCGCCTCGAACGAGTAGTTGCGCGTCTCCCCGACGACGACGTAGTCGGGGTTCGTGTCGGTCATCACGAAGCCGGCTTCGTGGAGTGCCGTGGTGATTCCCGCCTCGCCGATCACGAACGCGGAACCGCCCGGACTCTGCGATGCCAGGAAGTCGGCCGTCGCGAGGGCGGAGGTCCAGAGGAATTGCTCCGGAACGTCGAGGCCGGATGCCTTCAGCCGGGCGCTCAGGTCGCGCGGCGTGAAGATTGAGTTGTTGGTGAGCACGAGGAACGGCTTGCCCTGGTCGCGCCACTGCTGCAGGAGTTGCGCAGCGCCGGGCAGAGGCTGATTCTCGTGTACGAGCACACCGTCCATGTCGGTGAGCCAGCATTCGATTTCGTCGCGTTTGGCCATGCCCACATCGTAGCGACCGCGTGATTCACCCGGGTGGCGCGCTCGTGTCCGCTCACGGCCGCCGCGGCATCCGCTTCGCTTAGGATCAACGAGTGGATCTCTCCTTTGAACTGACCCCCGACTTGGCCATTGCCTTCGCCACCCTCTTCGTTCTCGAGATCGTGCTCGGTGTCGACAACGTGATCTTCATCTCGATCCTCGCGAGCAAGCTCCCGGTGGAGCAGCAGGCGAAGGCCCGCAACCTCGGTCTCGCCCTCGCGATGATCATGCGGATCGGGCTGCTGTTCGGCGCAACCTGGATTATCACCCTCACCAACGACGTCTTCACCGCGTTCGACATGGGTTTCTCCGGCCGTGACCTCATCCTCATCGCCGGCGGGCTGTTCCTCGTCTACAAGGCGGTCACCGAGATCCACGAGAAGCTCGAGGGCGCCGAGTCGCACGGCAGCGGCCGCGTCAAGACCGTCACATTCGGTGCGGTCATCGCCCAGATCCTCGTGCTCGACATCGTCTTCTCCTTCGACTCGGTCATCACCGCCGTCGGCATGGTCGACAACCTGCTCGTCATTATCGTCGCCGTCCTCTCCTCGTTCACCGTGATTCTGTTCTCGGCGAAGTACATCTTCGCCTTCGTTAACCGGCACCCCACCGTGAAGATGCTCGCGCTCGCGTTCCTTGTGCTCATCGGCGTTTTCCTCATCGCCGACGGTTTCGACGTGAAGATCGACAAGGCGCTGATCTACGGCCCGATGGCCTTCGCCATCCTCGTCGAGGCTCTCAACCTCGTCGCCAAAGCCCGCCGCGAGAAGCGCCACGGCAAGACCGAGCCGGTGCGCCTGCGCCACGCCTACTCCAAGGCCGACGACCACGCCGCCGTCGCGGCTGCAACGTCGTCGGGCCCGGATGCCGGTGCTGTCGGCCTCTCGCGCAAGCCGGTCACGGGCACGATCACCGATTCCGACGGGCACCAGGAGCCGGCCGGCCTCGGCTGACCCGTCAGCGTGCGGGGCGTCCGCG
>JAJAZI010000153.1 GCA_026785785.1 Microbacteriaceae bacterium | reverse complement strand
GGCCGCGGCGATGACCGCGGCGACGTCTGCGCGGGGGATCGAGGAGCGATCGCTGCGCTCCGCGACGATAACGAGGCCCGTCGGCGCGTCATTTGTCAGCCCGCCGGGCCTGACGATCGTCCAGTCCAGGTCGAGGGCGCGCACGGCGGCATCCGCGTCGCCCTTCGCCCGCAGGTAGATCTGCATCTCGTCGTCGGATTCGGGGTCGAAGTCGTCAGCGCCGATCGAAGAGACGACCACGAAGCGGCCGACCCCCGCAGCGACCGATGCTTCGGCGAGCAGGATCGCTCCGTCACGGTCGACCGTGAGCTTGCGCTCCGGGCCGCTGCCGGGCCCTGCCCCGGCGGCGAACACAACGGCGTCCGCGCCAGCGAGTGCCGCGGCGACCTCGTCCCGCGTGCTCTTCTCGAGATCGAGCACGACCGGGTCGGCTCCGGCCGCCCTCACATCGGCGGCGTGGTCCGGGTTGCGGATGAATCCGGTGGGCTTGTGTCCGGCATCCGCGAGCAGACGGGACAGCAGTAGGGCGATCTTTCCGTGGCCACCGGCGATGAAGATGTGCATCGCTCCACCGTAGGCGGCTAAACTGGACGACGGCTCCTCGCGTGGCGCCATCCAGGCCAACTCCCCCAGGACGGAAACGTAGCAAGGGTAACCGGGCTCTGGCGGGTGCGCGAGGGGTCTTTTCTTTTACCGTCGCGCGAGGACTTGGGCGGTGCGGTGCGGTGCGATGCGATCGCGAGGATTTGCGCAGTGCGGTGCGATGAGGGCCCGTGCGGGGCCGTGCCGTGCCGCCTGATGCCGCACCGCCTGATGCCGCACCGTCTGATGCCGCACCGACCGCCAGGCCTCCACTAACGGAGGAGATTCGGCGCCATGCCTCCTTGATTGCAGAGTTTGCGCGGCGAGTCGCAATTTCTCCTGCCTTGCGGTTGTGTCGCGTTGTTGCGTTGCGTTGCGTTGCGTTGCGTTGCGTCGTGCCGCGTTGCGTCACTGAAGCGCGTCCTAGAACGGATCACCGAACTCGACGAGCACTCGCCCGCGACGTCGCTCGCGGTCCTGTCGAGCATCCGCCACGGCCCGCTCGATTACCGCGAGAGTGTGCGGCCAGGTCGTGAAGATGTGTGCGGTGCGAATGCGCAGCGAATGGCGCCCCAACCCCTCAGCCTGCACGTCGCGGTCCCGGTCCGTGGCGAACTGGTCGTTCCCCTCGTGCCAGGCTCTGCCGTCGACATCGAGTCCGACGCAGTCGTCGACGACGAGGTCCTGGTGGCCCATGCCGGGCACGCGGCCCTGCGCGACCACGGTGAACCCCGCGCGTTCAAGTCGCAGTCGAACGATCGTCTCGTTGCCCGACCCGCTGTTGTTGACCATGCGCCGGATGCCGTCCTGCAGCCTCCGCGGAGCGTTGACCGCGAGCTGCCTGATCTGCTCGGGTCGAAGAAATCCAGTCCGGATCGCGGACTCCATCGCCGCAATCGCGTTCTCCTCGTCCAGACAGTGCAGCGCCTGCGAAAGCGACTGCAACGGCGTTGCCTCCCATGGGCTTCGAAGGCCGAAGCGTGGCAGCGCCCAGTGGAAGCGCGCGCTCGCATCCGGCGGCGCGGACGAGGTGGGCGGCAGCTGAAGGTGCAGGCGCAGACAGTGGCCGGCCCACACGCCGTGGGAGCGCAGCACCGACACACAGGTGAGCGCACCGCCGATCGTGGCGGCCCGAGCGATCTGCTCGTCGAGGTGTCCGCATCCGTAGACGCCGCGGCGAAGCCGCTGAATCCGTCCTGTTGCCACGGCCCGTCGCAGCTGTCCCGGTGTGACTCCTCGGGAGGTCAGGGACTGATGGCTCGCGACGTGTCCAAGCCTGCAGAGAACATCCGTCATACCCCGAGCGTGACCGCGGGGTGGAGTTGGAGGGCGGCGGCGCACGCATCTGGGGATCTGGAACGACAGATCTCGACGAGGAGGAGTAGCCGTTGGCGCTCGGGGTGGGAATCCCCTGAATTTTGCGGGCATGTCTCGGCGAATGGTGGCGCGCAGGTCGCCGCATGACGTAATCGAGGAGTTTCGTCAGACTCCCCGAAAATCGTGGCGTTCGGACCGGGCGTGTCGCAGATTCTCCTGCGTTAGGTGCGGCTCGTGCCGGCGTGGCGGCGTGCCGGCGTGGCGGAGCGGGTGCGCGTGCGGGTGCGGGCAGACGGACGTGTGGGTGCGGGCAGGCGTGCGGTGCGGCGCGGGCAGGCGGGCGGAGGCGGGCGGTGGATGCGCTGGGACGCTTCAACATACCGACGGGAGGCGGGCGGTGGATGCGGTGGGCGCGTGGCGTGCCGCGGGGAGGGCGTGCGGCGGATGCGCTCGACTGGAAGCGGCGGATTGGGCGCGGTGGGCGGCTGGGGTCGCAGGCCGAGCCCTCGCTCACCGGCGTAGGAGCGGCACCTTTCTCTGCCGCCACTCGAACCAGCGCCTTTCCCGCGTTATTCCGCCGCCGCAGTTCAGTGCCAGTGGTCGCGACTACTCTGGACGCGTGGCCACAGCTCTTTACCGCCGGTATCGTCCGGAGACCTTTGCCGAACTCATCGGCCAGTCTCAGGTGACCGATCCGCTGCGCACTGCCCTGCGCAATGACCGGGTCAATCACGCCTACCTGTTCAGTGGGCCCCGCGGATGCGGAAAGACCACCTCCGCGCGCATCCTCGCCCGCTGCCTCAACTGCGTCGAGGGCCCGACCGACACCCCGTGCGGAGTCTGCCCGAGCTGCGTCGAGCTGAGCCGCGACGGCTCCGGATCGATGGACGTGGTCGAGATCGACGCCGCGAGCCACGGTGGGGTCGACGACGCCCGCGACCTTCGCGAACGCGCGATCTTCGCCCCGTCCCGCGACCGCTATAAGATCTTCATCCTCGACGAGGCGCACATGGTGACCTCGGGCGGGTTCAACGCGCTGCTCAAGATCGTCGAGGAGCCGCCGGAGCACGTGAAATTCATCTTTGCGACGACCGAGCCGGACAAGGTCATCGGGACGATCCGATCGCGCACCCATCATTACCCGTTCCGGCTCGTGCCTCCCGCGCAGATGCTCGAATACGTGCACCAGCTCAGCGAGAGCGAGAATGTCGCCGTCGAGCCCGGCGTGCTGCCGCTCGTCGTGCGCGCCGGCGGGGGAAGCGTGCGGGACACGCTGTCGCTACTCGACCAGCTCATCGCCGGCTCCGAGGGTTCGAGCGTGCAGTACGAGCGCGCCGTCGCCCTGCTCGGCTACACCCATGGCGCGCTGCTGAGTGACGTCGTCGATGCGCTCGGGGAACGCAACGCCTCGTCGGCCTTCGGCGCCGTCGACCGCGTGATCCAGACCGGCCAGGACCCGCGCCGCTTCGTCGAGGACCTGCTCGAGCGCCTGCGCGACCTGATCATCGTGAGCGCCTACTCCGGGTCGAACGAGGGCGCGGCGGCCGTGCTACGCGGCATCCCCCCGGACGAACTCGACCACATGGCCCAGCAGGCGCAGATGTTCGGCACCACTGAGCTCAGCCGCGCCGCCGACGTCGTTAACGCCGCACTGACCGAGATGACCGGAGCCACCTCGCCCCGGCTGCACCTGGAACTCATGATCGCTCGGGTGCTGATCCCCGCGAGCGACGCGACCAATCGCGGCGCGCTGGCCCGGGTCGAGCGCCTCGAGCGCCGTGTCGGCGTCGAAACGGATGCCGGGGTCGAGATGCCCGGCTCTCCCGCAGTCCGTGCGACGGCGCAGCCGGTGGCGGCGCCGACGACGGCCGTCACAACTGCCTATGCCGCCCCGGCCGCCGCACCGTCAGCCGCCTCAACCGCCGAGCAGCCTGCACCCCTCGCCGTGCAACCGCCCGCCGCCGTTGCCGTGCCCGCCGCCGCGCCACAGCCAGCCGCACCCGTCACCCTCGGACAGGTCAAGGACGCCTGGCCCGAGATCCTCGACGCCGTGCAGAAGGCCAAGCGCACAGCCTGGATGGTCGTCTTCAATACCCACGTAGTTGAACTCAGAGACGACGTTCTGGTGCTCTCCTTCCTGAGCGAGAACGACGTCGCCAGCTTCAAGCAGCAGCAGGGCGTCGGACAGGGCGTGAGCGAGTTCCTGCGCCGCGCGATCGTCGAGGTGCTCGGCATCCGCGTCAAGTTCGTGGCGAGGGTGGATGCTGCCGCGCACGCGAAGTCCGCCCCGGCGGCACTCGCCGCGTCCGTCAGCGCACTCGTCAGCGCGCCCGCCGCACCGGAGTCGACCGACCCGGCGATTGCAGCGCCCGCGCAGTCCGGCACAGCCGAGCGGGGCCCAACGCAGTCCAGCCCCGCCGAGCCAGCCCAGCCCAGCCCCGCCCCGCCCAGCCCCGCCCAGCCCAGCCCCGCCCGGCAGGTCCCGCCACAGTCGAGCCCGCCACAGTCGAGCCCGCCCCAGTCGAGCCCGCCCCGGTCCACCGCGGCCAAGGCAGGCTCGGCGAAGGCGCCCTCGGCGAAGGCGCCCACCGCGAAGGCGCCCACCGCGAAGGCACAGCCGACGACGACGTGGGCGACGGTCGCCGTTCCGGACTCCGCACCGATCGATAGCCCCGCGAACGCCCGCGCAGCCGAGCGGCCATCGCCGCCCGCCGCGCCGCCCGCGGCCCAGCCTTCCGAGCACTCCGAGCAGTCTGCCCAGCCCGCCCCGACCCGGGCGCCGACACGACCCGTATCGATGGACGGCAACCCGCCCGACTTCGAGCCCGTCGAGGAGGCTGACCGCGAGCCGGAGCCCGAATACGAGCCCGATTACTCGTCGCCGATCGTCGGTTCCAGCCAGCCGCAGGGCACGCAGCGGCCCCAGCAGGCGCAGCCGACCGCCCGCAACCTGGCCACCCAACAGGCTCAGCCCCCAGCATCGGCACCGGCTAGGCCCGGCGCGCGTCCGGCGACGATGGACAAGTCGCGCTACGGAGAGTCGGTCGTGCGGGAGATTCTCGGTGCCAGCTTCATCGAGGAGCAAGCCGTCGCGCCCCGCGTCACCCCGAGAATCGACTAGTTCATGTATGAAGGCATCGTCCAGGAACTGATTGACGAGCTCGGCAGGCTGCCGGGAGTCGGCCCCAAGTCGGCGCAGCGCATCGCGTTCCACATTCTGCAGACCGAGACGTTCGACGTCACCCGCCTCGCCGAGATCCTCATGGAGGTCAAGGAGAAGGTGCGGTTCTGCGCCATCTGCGGCAACGTCACCGAGCAGGAGACATGCGGCATCTGCCGCGATCCCCGCCGGTCGCCGGCCACGGTCTGCGTGGTCGAGGAGGCCAAGGACGTGGTGGCGATCGAGCGCACCCGCGAGTTCCGCGGTCTGTACCACGTGCTCGGCGGCGCGATCTCGCCGATCGACGGCATCGGCCCCGACGACCTGCGCATCAAGCAGCTCATGACCCGCCTCGCCGACGGAACCGTCACCGAGGTGATCATCGCCACCGACCCGAACCTCGAGGGTGAGGCCACAGCGACCTACCTGTCGAGGTTGCTCATGCACCTGGGGCTGAGGGTCACGCGGCTCGCCTCCGGCCTTCCGGTGGGCGGAGACCTCGAGTATGCCGACGAGGTAACGCTCGGCCGAGCGTTCGAAGGACGCCGCGTCGTCGAACACTAGAATCGAACCTTGATTCATTCGGACCACGCACCACACCCTCAGGAGTAGACGTGAGCTTGATCGTGCAGAAGTACGGCGGATCCTCCGTCGCGAATGCCGAAGGCATCAAGCGAGTCGCGAAGCGCATCGTGCAGACGCGTAAGGCCGGAAACGACGTCGTCGTGGTCGTCTCCGCGATGGGCGACACCACCGACGAACTGCTCGATTTGGCCGAGAGCGTCTCGCCGTTGCCGGCCGGGCGCGAACTCGATATGCTGCTCACCGCGGGCGAGCGCATCTCGATGGCGCTGCTCGCGATGGCGATCAAGGGGCTCGGCATCGACGCGCGCAGCTACACGGGCAGCCAGGCTGGCATGATCACGGATGCGAAGCACGGCAGCGCGCGCATCGTCGACGTGACCCCGGGACGGGTCCGCGAAGCTCTCGATATTGGCGCCGTCGCGATCGTCGCTGGCTTCCAGGGCTTCAACCGGGGCACCGGCGACATCACCACCCTCGGACGGGGCGGGTCAGACACGACCGCCGTCGCCCTCGCCGCGGCCCTCGGCGCCGACGTCTGCGAGATCTACACGGACGTCGACGGGATCTTCACGGCCGACCCCCGCGTCGTGCCGTCCGCGCGGAAGATTGATCGCATCACGAGCGAAGAGATGCTCGAACTCGCCGCCGCGGGCGCGAAGGTGCTATATATCCGTGCGGTGGAATATGCCCGCCGCCACGGCGTCACGCTTCACGTGCGATCCTCGTTCAACAACAACGAGGGCACGCTCGTAATCAATCCCCAGGATGGAGAAACGATGGAACAGCCGATCATCGCCGGAATCGCGGCGGACCTCAGCGAGGCCAAGATCACGGTCGTCGGAGTGCCCGACATTCCCGGCAAGGCCGCGCAGATCTTCACGATCGTGGCATCCACCGACGCCAACATCGACATGATCGTGCAGAACGTGTCGAGCGCTGCCACCGGCCTCGCCGACATCTCGTTCACCCTGCCCAAGCTCGAGGGCGCAAAGGTGCTCCACGCGCTGGAGAGCCGCAAGAACGAGGTCGGTTTCGACTCCCTCCAGTACGACGACCAGATCGGCAAGCTCGCCCTCGTCGGCGCGGGCATGCGCACCAATGCCGGTGTCTCGGCGAAGCTGTTCACCGCGCTGTTCGACGCGGGCATCAACATCGAGATGATTTCCACGAGCGAGATCCGCATCTCGGTGGTCACCCGCGCCGACACCATCAACGAGGCGGTGCGGGTCGTGCATAGCGCCTTCGACCTCGACACCGACGACGTCGCGCTCGTTCACGGCGGTAGCGGCCGATGAGGGCAGGCGTGCGCATCGGGGTGGTCGGCGCGACCGGGCAGGTCGGCGCCGTCGTGCGGCAGCTGCTCGCGGAGCGCGACTTCCCTGTGGCGGAGATCCGATACTTCGCCTCGTCGAGGTCCGCCGGGACCACCCTGCCCTGGCGTGACGCCGAGATCGTCGTCGAAGACGCCGAGACCGCAGACCCCACGGGTCTCGACATCGCGATCTTCTCCGCGGGGGCCACAACCTCCAAGGCGCAGGCGCCACGGTTCGCGGCCGCCGGCGTTCTCGTGATCGACAACTCCTCCGGGTTCCGCATGGACCCCGACGTGCCGCTCGTCGTGAGCGAGGTGAACCCGCACGCGATCGCCCAGGCAACCAAGGGAATCGTCGCGAACCCGAACTGCACGACCATGGCCGCAATGCCGGTGCTCAAGGTTCTGCACGAGGAGGCCGGGCTCCAGCGACTCATCGTGAGCACCTACCAGGCGGTCTCCGGCGCCGGGCTCGCCGGGGGGGAGGAGCTGCTCGAGCAGGCTCGAGCCGCTGTGACTCAGGATGCGATGGCTCTCGTCCACGACGGATCGTCCGTGGAGTTCCCCGCGCCAGTGAAGTTCCCGCACACGATCGCCTTCGACGTGATCCCTCTCGCTGGCTCGATCGTCGATGACGGCGAGTACGAAACCGACGAGGAGAAGAAGCTCCGCAACGAGAGCCGGAAGATCCTCGAGCTGCCCGAGCTGCTCGTGAGCGGCACCTGCGTTCGCGTTCCCGTATTCACCGGGCACTCGCTCTCGATCAACGCGGAGTTCGCCTCCCCCCTCTCGGTCGCCCGGGCGAAAGAGCTGCTCGCGGGCGCTCCCGGCGTCGAGCTGAGCGACGTTCCGACCCCGCTGCACGCTGCGGGAAAGGACCCG
>JAJAZI010000152.1 GCA_026785785.1 Microbacteriaceae bacterium | reverse complement strand
GGTTCCCCGCCCATCTCCACCACCAGCGCCTGGCCGATCGGCTGCACCGGGGCAGCGGCGGTCACCGCGAAGTGGCTTTCGGCGAGCCGCGCGAGGTCGACCGAGGTGCCCGTGAACGCCATCGCCGGGTGGATCGCGAGCGGGATCGCGCCGAGCGCCATCGCTGGAGCGAGCACGCCGGTGCCGAACCGGGCGACGGTGTGCATGACGAGCTGCCCCGGCTGCCAGGCCTTCGTTACGGCCAGGCCTGCGACGAGCGCCTCGAGCTCCGACTCGGGCACGGCGAGGATCACGAGCTCGCTCCGCTCGACAAGCTCGGGCACGGGCAGGATCGGCACGCCGGGCAAGATGGCGTCGGCGCGCTCCAGGCTCGCCGCGGAGATCGCCGAGATGCCGACGATCGCGTGCCCGGCGCCCGCGAGGGCCGCACCGAGGATGGGGCCGACTCGTCCGGAGCCGACGATGCCGACGCCGAGGCGGCCGGACCGCTGGTGCGGGGCGGGGGTCACGGGAGCGGCCTGTCGGAGGAGTCCGCATCATGAGTGGCGCGATCAGGGGCGGCAGTGGGCGGCGCAGCCGTCCCGGAATCCGGAGCGGCCACACCTGCAGCATCCAGTTCCGACGGGCGATCAACCAGTCCCGCGTCTACCCCATCGCGGTACTCACCACCTTCCGCGGAACGCCACCGGTGCGAGGTGTCGCTGCCGGAGGCGCGCACGGCGGCCGCGGCCGTCAGTGTGAACAGCTCCACCGCGGCGTCCTTGTCGATCGCGCCCAGCTCGGCGCTGATCGGGCCGGCGACCGTGTGCAGGCGCACCGCGGCGAGCCGCAGCATCCGCAGCAGCGGACCCTGCTGCACAGACACGCTCTGCAGCCGCGGGTGCGGGACGAGCACGAGCTCGCGCCAGATCGCACCCTTGCGCAGCAGCACCGCGGTCGGCGTGACGGCGAATCCGTTGCGCCGCCAGGAGAACCAACGCAGCCCGCGGGCGCGGCGCGGGGAGTTGGTGAAGCCGTCGTCCGGCGCGCCCGCTCCGGTCAGCCCGGCGGCGGCGAGGCCCTCGTCGAGCAGGTCGGGCAGCACGAGGGCGAGCACGCGGGTGACGTCGGCGAGATTGCCGACGGGCAGGATCGTCGTGTTCTGCTGCCCGGCCGCCCCGTTCGTGGAGGACTGGCTGGCCCGGTTGACCTTGATCTCCCACCAGCCGGGTCCGCGCCAGAGGAGCGGCTGGCTCACCTTGACAGAGTGAATGCGGCCGGGCGGCAGCGTCTCGTTGCTCGTCGTGAGCAGCCCGAAGCCGACGCGCACGCCGTCGGGGGTGCCCGCGATCGAATAGCGCAGCGACTTCATGAACCGCTGCACGTAGAAGCCCCCGACACCGAGCACCGCGGGAACGAGGCCGAAGAAGACCATGAGCGACTCGGGGGCGAAGACCGAGGCCACGATGACCACGACGATTGCGACGACGAGGAAGATGGATGCGCCGCTCAACAAAATCGACCCGATCAGGCGGCCGGTGCCGAGCTTGACGACCGACTCCGGCTCGGCGGCGTCCGGGTCGAGCTCGGGCGCGAGAAACTCGTGCATCCGCTGCTCGACGAGGGACGCGGCGGCACCGAGCGACGGGCCCGCGCCCGCGCCCGCACCGTTCGCGATCACGCGGGAGGCGGATGCCGCGCGCGTGCCGGACGCGAGCCTGAGAATCTCGCGGCGCAGGTCATCCGCCGCGGCGGAGCCGAGGTAGTCCAGGCGCACGTTCGCGTCCTGCCCGGCCTGGTTGACCTCGAGCCGCGCGGCCCCGAACAGCCGCGCGAAGAACGGCCGCACGATATTGATGCCCTGGATGCGGTCGAGCCTGGCCTTGCGGTTGGTGCGGAACAGCACCCCGGAGCGCACCTCGACGACCTCCTCGGTGATCCGGAAGGTGTGCATGCGCCAGGAGACGTAGAAGGCGGCGACGAGCACGGACAGCACCCCGAGCAGCGCAAGGAGCGCCCAACCGATGACGCCCTCCTCGAAGAGGAGCGCGATCGGGTCACCGCGGCGGAAGTTCGCCCCGGGCACAAGGTTCTCGAAGAACCGCTCGCGGAGATTCGAGATGACGATGCCGATGACGGCGATGAGCACGATCCCGCCCTTGAGCAGCGGAGAGGCCGGATGCAGGTGGTGCCACTCTCCGTCGCTCAGCGAGGCGGCGAGCGCGGTGACGGGCTCCCCGCGATCGAGGGGAACGCCGGCGGCGCGCCGACCGTGCGAGGGCCGAACGCCGTCGTCGGTCACAGCCCCGCCCGCCTGCTCTCGGCGAGCTCGACGAGGGCGTCGCGCAGCTCCTCGGCCTCGGCGGCGGGCAGCCCGGGAATGGTGACCCCGGTCGAGGCAGCGGCGGTGACGAACCGCAGCTCGCTCAAGCCGAGCGCGCGGGACAGCGGTCCCCGGTTGATGTCGATGAGCTGCATGCGCCCGTACGGCACGGCGACGAACCGCTGCTGCAGCACCCCGCGGCGGAACACGAGGTCGTCGTCGCGCAGCTGGTAGCCGATCGCGCGCACGCGGCGCGGGGTGAACGCGGCGAAGAGCAGCACGAATCCGATTGCGGCGAGGGTCGCCCACGGGGCTCCGTCCCATCCGATGATGTAGAGCGGAGCGGTCGCGCCGGCGAGCACGACCGCGGTGACGACGAGTCCGAGGAGCTCGGCGAGGACGAACTTGCCCGATACGCGCCGCCAGGTGATCCCGGGCAGGTCGACTCTATTGCTCACGGTGTCCTCACTGGTGGTCTCTGTTTGGTCACGCCTCTGGGCTTGCACGGAGGGGCTTGTCGTCATCGTCGTTGTCGGTGTCTGGCGGGATTCGGCACATGAATTCGGCGAGAAGGCCTCCGGCCAGCAGCACCGCGGCGCCGATGAGGGCGGCGATCGTCAATCCAAGTGAGCCTACCCCCGGCGCGACCGATCGGCTCAGCAGGTAGACAAGCAGTCCGATCGCGGCGCCGGTGAGCAGCGCGCCGCCGATCGCGGATGCCTTGGCGAGCATCACGACGCGGGTCGCATAGAACGGGTCGACCGGGCCCCGGGAGCTCGAGTTGCCCCGCACCATGCGGCTGATCGGCACGGCCATCAGCACCACGATGACGCCGATCGCGGCGAGCGCCACCGGCAGCGTGAACGGCGGGATGATGATGGGCCGGCCCACGGAGGCGAGCACCGCCTGCACGAGTCCGGCTCCCACGGCGCCGATCGCGACAAGCAAGAGGAGCGTCGACGTCGTGGTGCGCTTCACGTCCGCACCGCCGCCATGAGCGGCGCTGCGGGGTAGGGCAGCACGACGTCGGTC
>JAJAZI010000151.1 GCA_026785785.1 Microbacteriaceae bacterium | reverse complement strand
ACCGGACAGTGCCCGGTGATGAAGTACAACCGCAGTCTCATGATGGCGATCCTGCACGACCGGGTCAGCATTGCGAGAAACGTCAACGCCAAGGCGATCACGCTCGACGAGGCCCCCGGCGGCTACGCCGAGTTCGACGCGGGTGCCGCGACGAAGTACGTGCTCAACCCGAACGGGTACCTCGACGGCAAGTAGCGTCCGCGCGACTCGAGTAGGACCGCCGGTCGAGGGGACGGCGGTCCTCCTGTGCCGTATCACCGGCATGCGTCACGCCCGGAGCCGTGTCGCCACCCCGACTTGTATATCTGTGAACGTTCCCAGTACGGTCGAATTGCACTGGATTTTCCGCGCGATCGACACCGCACTCTGCGAACGCTCAGAGAGCGTGTCCACCACAACAACGAAGTTGGAGCACATGCATACCACCCTGCAGTCTCGCCGGACGCGCAGTCGCGCCCGGCTCATCACCGCGGCGGTCGCCGCAGTGGCAGTCGTCCTCGCCCCCGCTCTGTCGAGCGGCGCCGCGGCAGAGACCACCTCGACCGTGAACATCGACCTCGCCGGCGACTGGAAGTTCCAGCTCGGAGACGACCCGAGCTGGTCCGACCCCGGCTTCGACGACAGTGCCTGGAGCACTCTTCAGGTGCCTGAGGTCGACGGCGCCCCGCAATTCGCCGACTACGACGGGTTCGGCTGGTACCGGCTCACCTTCGACCTGCCGGCGTCTGCCGATGGCACCAACCTCGTCGCATCCCTCGGTTTCATCGACGACGTCGACGAGGCCTACCTCAACGGCGTGAAGATCGGCGGCTCCGGGCTGATGCCCCCCGAGCCCAAGAGCCAGTGGTTCCAGCAGCGCCTGTACCCGGTGCCGGCCGCCGCGCCGCTGTTCGGCCAGAGCAACACCCTCGCCGTGCGGGTCTACGACATGTCGGGCGGTGGCGGCTGGTACCAGGGCCCCATCGGCCTGTTCTCGAAGGATGCCGTGCGCGACACCGTCTACGGCATCAGCGGGCCTCTCGCCGACACCGCGACCACGGAGTGGGCGACCGCGCTGTTGGGCGAGCAGTCGGCCGCGTTGGCCGCCGGGGACGTCGATGCCTACCTCGACACGCTCGCCGGCGACTATTTCCACGATGGCCGCGATCGCGACCGTCGCGCGGCGGAGCTGCGATCCTGGGTCGACGACTCCGGCTCCCTCACCCTCGTCGACGCCGGGGTCGAGGTCGTCGAGAGCACGGATGGACGGCTCATCGTCGACACCAACCGTTCGATCACCGGCACGAAGGACGGCGTGAACTTCGACTTCCTGCCGAACGTGCAGGAGTTCCTCACGATCGACCGGGCGTCCCGCACCGAGCTCGGCAACCAGTCCCGGTTCTTCCGCGACTTCGTTGAATCCGAGCTCGAAGATGCCCGTCGCGAGTACGTGACCTACCTGCCGCCGTCGTACCTCGAGGACGGCAACCGCGAATATCCGGTTGTGTACCTGCTGCACGGCGTCAACGGTGGCAGCCGGGAGTGGGAGCCGCGTGACTTCGGCACCCGACTCGACGAGCTCTACGCTGCCGGGGGCCTCGAGGAATCGATCGTCATCATGCCGGATGCCGCCTCGCTCTGGTACGTCGACAACGAGGGTGGCACGCCCTGGAGGAGTATGTTCATCGATGAGCTCATCCCCCAGGTCGACGCCGAGTACCGCACGCTGGCCTCGCGCGAGTTCCGCGGCCTGTCCGGAGTCTCGATGGGAGGATTCGGCGCCTACTCGATCGGGCTCGCCCACCCGGAGCTGTTCTCCTCGCTCGCCTCGCACATGGGCGCGCTGAACATTCCGCCGGCAGCGGTGGGGATCACCTCGCCGGGCGGACCCGACGGACAGTCGCAGGCGCCGATCGCCGATGCGAGCGCCATGTCGACCGACGAGCTCTCGCAGTACGAGTTCTTCTTCGACGCGTGCGAGTTCGACGACTACGCCTTCGACAACGCGGTGCGCTCACTCGAGGGGATCCTCACCGCGAAGGGTGTGGACTACACCTCGGCGATCTACCCGGAGGGGCGTCACAACGACGACTGCTGGGTGCCGCGCATCGGCGACTCCTTCGGCCTGCATTCCGATCACGTGAGGGAGGTCCTCGCGGCCGATGTCACCGCCCCCACGGCATCCGCGACTCTCGACGCGCGGGCGCGCACCGTGACGATCTCGGCCACCGACGACGCGGGAATCGGGAGCCTCGAGTATTCGCTCAACCGGGCGAACGGATCCTTCGCGAGCTACGACGGGCCGATCGCGATCGGCGAACGCGCCGTGACTGTGTATTTCCGCGCCGTCGACGTTGCTGGTAACACCGGCAAGGTTGAGAAGGTGAGGTACCTGCCGACGAAGGCCCGCCGCTAGGGGGGGCGAAACGGAGGGCCGTCGGCCACCAGGTCGGCGGCCCGTCCCATCTCTGGACTGCGGCAGAGTCCTGAATGATGACAGGGCGGGGCTGGCTAGGCGTCGACGCGGGAGGGCAGTCCGAAGCACGTGACGACACCGGGTGAGTAGAGCACCGAGTCGGGGGCGCGGGAGCCGATCGAGGTGATGCCGGCTGCGGCGACGAGGCCGTCGCACAGGGTGAGAATGTCGGCTTCGAAAAGAGGCCACGGTTCGTGCTCGTTCGCCATCGCGACGGTGTGGGTGCCGCGCGTGACGAACAGGAGCCAGCGGGCCGTCAGGAACTCGGCGAGGGCGTCGCCGCGCACGGCCCTCGTTGACGGGCGCACCGAGATCATCGTGGAGGGACGACCGGGAGCGAACCGCTCCGAGCGATAGGCGAGCAGGTCGTCGCTGACCGCAGAGGCGGCCCTGGCCCACTGGTATGGCAGCCGGAAGAGCACGCGCGCCGTGAGCACCGCGGCGAGCCGGGATGCCTCGAGGGAGCAGAAGACGACGCCGCGGCGGCCGGATGCGTCGACACCGTAGAGACGCACGTTGACTTCGGTGAACGAGCCGAAGTAGGGCACCGGGGGCCCGCCAAGCACCGCCGAGTCCCGCATTTCGAACGGGATCAGGCCGACCCAGGACGACCCGTCGAAGACATCCGGCACGATCCCGCGCGGGAGCAAGGGCGCGATTTCGTCGGGGTCGACTCGCCAGTGCACGAAGACAAGGTCGCGCCAGAGCTGTCGGAGCACCGGACGGCCGGTGAGGGGCGGTGCGGTCGAGGCAATGGGGTCCACGAGCACACTGTACGTGCGGGTGGCCCTCAGGAACCTGCGAGCGCCCTCGCCGCCGGACGTCGCGCAGCCCGGGAAACGACGAACCAGCAGGCGAGCGACACTGCGCCGGCGTAGACGGTGACGATCAGCACGCTCGCGAACTGGCTCAGCAGCGCCTCGGGCTGACCGGTGAACACGATTCCGGTGCGGGTCGCGAAGGCGCCGATAAGGCCGACGCCGAGCCCGCCCCCTCCGAGCAGGATCGTGACAACCAGCCAGACGAAGTTGCCGGTGCGCCGCACGGCCCAATAGCCCACGAGGGAGCACAGCGCGCCCGCGACGATTCCGGTGAGGAGCGCGCCGACTGTGCTCAGGTTACCGCTGCCCGGCGCGATCGCCACGAGCCCGCAGAGCAGCCCAGCGACCGCCGCAGACGGCGTGGTCTTCGCGTGCTGGATGCGCTGCAGCACAAGCCAGGCCGCGGCCGAGGCGACCGGTGTCATGAGCGTGTT